>JBEBBR010000020.1:0-2812 GCA_041158285.1 Actinomycetota bacterium | reverse complement strand
GTCTGCTTGTCACGATTGCGCTCTCACTAGCGATTGCCTACGGCGCAGCTATTAGTTCGTTTATTGGGTGGGCTTTAGCGTTCCTGCTGACGGCAGTGGCTGTGGCTTTTTGGTATTCATTGCGCAGCCACATTGTGGTTACAGATCATCAAGTCAAAGTTGGGCGAATGCGCCTCGAACTTGAATACATTGCGCGCGTTCAGGCATTCGATACCGATGAATTCCTCACTCGAATCCGAAGCTCTGCTCGCGCCGATGACATGTTTTCACTCCGCGGAGGTTCGCGCGGAGGCGTAGTCATTTCGTTGAATGATGAATCCGATCCCATCAAAGCTTGGGTGGTTTCATCTCGCCGACCTCAAGATCTTGCAAACGCCATTGATAGCGCGCGCATCGCCGTAGGCTGACACTGTGGATTTAGACATTCAGGTGACTCGGC
This sequence comes from Actinomycetota bacterium, assembly GCA_041158285.1. Lineage (GTDB taxonomy): Bacteria > Actinomycetota > Actinomycetes > S36-B12 > UBA5976 > JAFMIT01. The sequence goes on along the minus strand of JBEBBR010000020.1, from coordinate 2,373 downwards.
TTCATCCCGATGCCGTCATTCCCACATATTCACATCCAGGTGATGCCGGTGCTGATATCTCGTCGGTCGAAGACGTAGAGATTGCACCTGGACAGAGATACGCAGTGAGCACTGGTCTCGCGATGGCCCTGCCCATTGGCTATGTGGCACTACTTCATCCGCGTAGTGGTCTCGCTCTGAAAAGTGGAATTGGGATGGTCAACGCTCCTGGCACTATTGATGCTGGGTATCGCGGTGAAATTAAAGTGTTGCTGATCAATCATGATCGCGAAAAGTCTTTCACCATCTGCAAAGGTGATCGCATTGCGCAGATGGTGATTCAAAAAGTTGAGTCAGCGAATTTCAGTTTGGTTGATTCTCTCGATGAGACGACGCGGGGTAATGGTGGATTTGGTTCCACTGGAGTCACTGCAAGGTCTGAATCATGAGTTTCATTTCTAAATGGTGGGAGCGTTTCCGTAGTTCCTCCGAAGAACTTGATGCCATGAAACTTCGCGATGAAGTTTCGGATCTAGGGGCCTCTGCAATCGAAAACGTGATGTCAGGGCAGCTCACCACGCTGACCGGAACTGTTCGCAGTTTGATTTTGCGTCCAGAAGTGACAGTGCCTGCACTTGAAGCAGACCTTTTTGATGGCTCAGGACATATCTCGTTGGTCTGGCTAGGACGTCGGAAAATTCGAGGGATTCATCCTGGTATTTCCATGTCGGTGACGGGACGTCTGGTTCGTATCAATGGACAGCTCACAATGTTCAATCCCAATTATTCAATTACAGCTAAAAGTGGAGTGGGCGAATGACTTCTGATTCAACAAAACCAGAGGAATCAGAAGATTTTTCACCGATTGACGAAGCGATTGCTGCGGAAAAACTTTTAGCTCAATCTCTTGGCGGCGTGCAAGGTGTCATCGATTCTGCATTGCCATCAATTGTGTATCTAGCGACCTGGACTCTGACTGATCACAATTTACAAACTGCAGTCGCGGCAGCTTTTGGTGTTGCAGTGTTACTAGCTGTTGTCCGGTTGATTCAACGGAAAACCATGCAACAAGTTTTGAGTGGCATGATCGGTATGGCGGTAGCTGCATATTTCACAACCAAAACTGGTAAAGCTGAGGATTTCTATCTTCCAGGAATTTTGGTTAATGCCGCATATGCGATCGTTGTCGGATTGACCATCGCCTTTAAGCATCCATTCTTTGGCTATGTCATCGGTGCATTGATGCAGGATTTAACAGGGTGGCGAAAAGATCCAGCAAAAGTAAAGCTGTACACATCCATCACGTGGTGGTGGGTTGGTTCTTACGTTTTACGTCTCGTTGTTTTGTTGCCGCTGTACTTTGCGCAAAATGTCGAAGCTCTCGGCACCGCAAAACTCATCACAGGTTGGCCGCTCAATATTGCTGTGATGTGGGTTACCTACCGAGCAGTCAAGTCTCAACCAGCTAAATAACCAGCTCAGCTCGACAGCATGGTTTCGAGTGCAGCAACTTGATCAGGTGCTGCCACGAAAAGTAATTCGTCAGCGGGCTCAAGCAAGTCATCTGGACTTGGTGCAATAACTCGTGGTCCTCGCAAGATAGCTACCAATGAAGTGTCCATCGGTAGCTGCACTTCATCGACTCGTTTGCCAACCAAATGTGAATCAGGGGAGAGGGTCATCTCCACAAGTTCAGCTTGTCCGGTTCGGAAAGTCAGCAATCGAACCAAGTCGCCCACAGTTACTGCTTCTTCAACAAGCGCAGATAGCATGCGTGGAGTCGATACTGCGACATCTACACCCCAAGACTCATCAAACATCCATTCATTCTTTGGGTGATTGACGCGAGCAACAACGCGAGGAACCCCGTATTCGGTCTTAGCAAGAAGTGAGACCACAAGATTGACCTTGTCATCACCAGTTGCGGCAACCATTACCTGACAAGATGGAAGATCAGCTGCTTCGAGAGCGGTTGCCTCGCAAGCATCTGCCACCAAGATTCTGGTTCCTTCAAATGCATCAGGACGCACTTTGGCGGCATCTCTGTCGATGAGCAAAACATCATGGCCGTTGGCGGTGAGTTCTCGAGCGATAGAACGGCCGACTTTTCCGGCACCTGCAATAGCTACACGCATTGTGAATTCCTTAGTGCTCTGGAGCCGAAGAGAAAATGTTCATGACTGATTCTTGTTCTGACAGTTTGAAGATTGCGTGCACGATGTCGCCTTCTTGGATCACTGTCTCTTTGGTTGGCATGATGGCTTCGCCAAATCGGTGAATAAATCCGATGCGAGCGCCAGAATCAAAACCGAGTTTGCTTGACCTCTGCCCAATCCAACCTGGATGAACTGGAAGTTCTGCAAGTGCGAGCGTTCCGGTCGCATCGCGATATTC
>JBEBBR010000019.1:0-4989 GCA_041158285.1 Actinomycetota bacterium | reverse complement strand
CTCAGTTGCTCAGCAGCTCGTGACCGTTGCCTAACACCGAGTCTTAAACCCTCTAGGGTTTAATCTCACCAACCTCTGGGAGGTCGCTTCGGCGGCCTCCCAGAGGCTTTTTTATGCTCATGTGCAGCCGGGGAATAGATCTGGCGGCGGAGGCGTTGAAATGTCAGTGGGTCTGCTTATAGTGACCCCTGTGCCACAAGGCACCGTCTAAGGAGGATTTGTATGCAGGTTTATGGGGGACATTACGAACGGACTTTTGCACGAATCACTCGAGACAAAGAAACATCGGTAATCAGAAGATCCAACCAACAGACCTTTGGCTGGTTGGCGCCAACCGCGCATCCCGCGCACGGTGGAACCAAAGGAATACCTGCCATCTAACGCTTAATCGCGATGTGATGGAAGTTGCGGGCGGTCATGGTGACTGCCATTCGAACACCTCGGTGTTCACCAGAAATACCTTCACCTGACCGATAGGAAGTTACGCAATGGCTGCTCCACTCAAGATGACCTACACCGACTTAGTTCTTCAAAAGCTCCCTGAAGCAATCCTGACCAAAGGGCCATGTGGCTCAGTAAAGAATCCGGATATCTTCTTCGATGATGAACTCAACAATTTCGCCGAAGCTCGATCCATCTGCGCTGCCTGCCCACTTGCTCAAATGTGCTTGGAGTACGCCCTTGCTAATGAGAATGAGGGTTTTTGGGGAGGGATGTCGAGTGAAGAGCGTTTGGCAATCAATGTGGAGCCAGTGGTGTCTCCTGAAACTCGACGTGAGGCAGCAGAGATTCGCGCGGTCATCAGCAGCGGCCTTACAGTCAAAATGATGGCTCTCAAACTCGATGTCACAGAGCGCACTGTGTATCGCTACAAAGCGAAATTGCGCGAGGAACTCGCCCTCGAAAGCCCAACCTGGATCTTCTCAACTTCAGATACCGCAGCTTTCGTCCAGGCACTTAATCAAGCGCAGTTGGACCAAGACTTTGATTCATCAACCCATCTCGAGGGTGATGACTTCGATTCAGGCTTTTCACAAACCGCGTAAGGCCTACACGTTCACGACGCGCAAACGGGCACTCAGCCGACCAGGTTCCAGTGTTCAACCTGTGGTGGATTTTCGAAGAATGGCGAAATAACAGCTCGCCATTGTGGGAATAACGGACCTTCGCGAAAGTCCACAGTGTGATTTTCAAGTGTGGCCCAGCCAATTGCAAGCATGATGACGTTGGGCCGCTCAATTCCACGATGTACGTGAATCACTTCGAAACCTTGAGCTTGGGCAAGAATCTTTTTACCCTCTTCAAGAGCCGCGACGAATTCGTCTTCACGGCCAGGGGTGACAGCGATATACGCGGTTTCCATAATCATGGTGAAACTCTAAACCGAGGGTGACTAGCGCGCGCCGGCGCGAGCTACGACGAGCTGCAACAGCCAGTCTGCTGCCTCTGTGAAGTGGCGAGCCTGACGAACAGTGTTTCCCCAGGCGTACATGCCATGCCCAGCAACGATCACCACGGGAACCTCAGGGCGATAGACCTGCTTCACCCATCCAGCTAATTCAGCCATATCCTGAGAATTACGAACTACTGGGATGATTGTTGCTTCGTCATGTGCAGGGCGACCGATGCCTTTGAGCATTTCAATGTCTTTGAGAATTACACCCTTGGGCGATATCTCAGCGGCAAGCACAGCTGGGACATTGTGAACGTGTACCACTGCGGCAGCACCTGTGAGGTCTGCAAGGCGAGCATGGAGTTCGGATTCAGCACTTGGCTTGTGGTGGGTGACGTCAGTAAGGGTTCCAACTGAGTCAACTTCCACAATGTCATCGAGAGCCAAATTGCCTTTGTCGAGACCGCTCGCAGTTACCACGAGACGTAGTGGGTCGCGGCCCACAACGGCGGAAACATTTCCTGCGGTACCACGCATCCAGCCATGCGCAGCTAAGGCCGCAGACTCGAGTGCAATATCACGGCGCATCTTGATGGGATCAATAGACATTTTTCCTCCGAAGTGTGTGCGCAGGTTACTTAAGGAGGATCTCTAAACCTTCGGACATGTTGTGGGGCCGGACAGCACTTGCGAAAGATATGCGGCTGCGTCCTTGATCGATCGACAAGCTTCAAGGACTGAATCAGCGCTTTTGACCAAACGAGCGTCTCGAACCACCCACGTTCCGCGCCGAACCAAGGTCGGTACATAACTACCTGAACTGAACTCAGATGAACCTTCGGACACCGCAAAATTGAGAGTGACAATCACACCATGTTGGCCACGTGACTGATCAGCCCAAGGCCCTTGGCCAGACCAAAGATTGCCAAGTCCATAAACAACAGGTTTTCCATTGAGTCTGACGGTCTTCTGGATGACGTGCGCATGATGTCCGATGATCGCATCGATGTAGGGACTCTTAGTCAAAGTGCGCGCAATGGATGTCTGAAAACTTGAAGGATTGCTTTGGTACTCATTACCCCAGTGAAGTGACACCACTATCAAATCTGCGCCTTCACCGCGTGCACGTTTTGCGGCGGCGATGATGGACTTGGCATTGATTTTGTTGACAAGCCATGGTTTGTCAGCTGGTGGAGTTAGACCATTAAAGCCGTAGGTATACGCAAGTTGGGCGACTGTCCGACCCTTCACCGCATACCAGGCAATTGACGAACCTTTCTCAGTCTTTCGTGTGCCCGCAGTTTTTAGTCCTTGCGCCTTCATCTGATCGAGAGTGGTGATGACACCTTTGACACCACGATCAAGTGAGTGATTGGAAGCGACAGAACAACCTTCCCACCCTGCTTTGCGAATTGCGGCGGCAAGTTGGTGAGGGGTGGCAAAAATCGGGTAATTACTAGGGGTGGAAGTCGTGAGGGGAGTTTCAAGGTGGCAGATGTCGATATCGGATGTCAACAGTCCTGAGAGGGGAGACAACATCGGCGTGAAGTCATATCCAGAAGCCGTCTTGGCTTGCGTGTACAAAGTGTTGTGCGCGAGAAGATCACCACTTGCGCTGATAGAAATAGTGACCGGACCTGCATCGAGCGAAGGCAGACCGTTGGCCGCTTCACTGGGCGAAAGCGAGGAGGGAAACACGGCAAGAGACAGTCCAAGAGTCACTATTGTGCTCGCGAAAATTCGATGAGTAAACATTGAACGACCTCCTGCGACGCACAGATGAGTCTACGATTGACCTTGACTGCGTTTACTGTAGCAAGGGTTTTGCAATTAATACCCGCATCGATTGCACAGACCGAACACTTGGCAAAATAAGGCAAAACTATGGAGGAATCATGAGCCTATTAACCGTATGGAATGAAACAGATCCAGCTACAGCACTGCTGCAAACAACCAATCCCTCCGAGATTGCAGCGGAGCTCAAAACCCTTGGTGTGAGCTTTGATCAATGGCCGGTAGTTGATTTGCCACGCGATGCCACCCAAGAAGATGTGTTGGCTGCCTATGGCGCTGAGGTCGACAAGATTTCAACCGAACAGGGATACATCAAAGTTGATGTGGTCCGACTTCATAATTCTGGTCAAGCCGATTGGCGTGAGATCGCAGATGGTGCTCGCGCAAAGTTCTTGAATGAACACAAGCACGATGACGATGAAGTTCGCTTCTTTGTCGAAGGTGCAGGTGTTTTCTACTTACATCTCAACGGCAAGGTGTACGCAGTTCTGTGTGAAGCCGGAGATCTCATGAGTGTTCCTGAAGGAACAACTCACTGGTTCGACATGGGAACAGAACCTTCTTTTGCAGCCATTCGTTTCTTCCATGATGACGATGGCTGGATTGGCGATTTCACTGGTTCTGATATCTCATCAAAGTTTGCTGACTTCGATCAGCTCATGGGGATCCGCAAGTCGGCCTCTGCATGATCGAAATTAAAGGTGTCGATGTCATCGTCGTCGATATCGAAGGAACCACAAGCGCATCGGGTTACATCTTTGATGTGATGTTTCCGTACTCTCGGCAGGAAATGCCGCATTGGGTCGAACTTCATCGCGACACTGAATTGCTTGCAGACCTCAAGCAGCAAACCGCTCACATGCTCTCAGTCGAAGCATTGACCGATGCTGAGTTTGTTCAGACTATGCAACAGTGGATAGATGAAGACCGAAAAGCCTCGCCACTTAAAACTGCTCAAGGTTTGATTTGGGAAGAAGGTTTTGATTCCGGGCTTCTCGAGAGTCATGTGTTTGATGAGGTTCCAGGTGCTCTTCGCGCTTGGAAGCAAGCGGGCTTCGCGTTGTATGTATACAGCAGTGGATCTGTGGCTGCACAAATTTCCTGGTTCGCAAATGCGCCTCAGGGTTCTTTGAGTGATGTGTTCAGTGGAAATTTCGACACTGTGAATGCTGGTTCAAAAAGAGAAGCAACATCCTATGAAATCATCGCGCAAAAGGTCTCGGCTCAGCCAGATCGAATTCTTTTTCTTTCAGATGTTGAAGCAGAACTGATTGCTGCTAAAGCAGCGGGATGGCACGTAGTGGGAGTTGTTCGCGAAGGAGAACCTGAACACGAACGTCAGGATGCAGAAATTGCATGGATCAATTCATTTGATCAAGTGCACATCACAAAATAGTTTGCGCTAACTATTCGGTATCGCGACCGCGAGCATCCATCTCAGCTAAGAACTTCTCGACCTGAGCGGCGATCTCATCACCGTCAGGAGCATCGCCACCTTCAATGCCACCACGCTCTGCAACCTGGGCATCGAAGCTTTCCTCTAGTGATGCCACCACTGTTTGGTTTTCGTCGTTCATGGCGATCTGCTCGTTGAGTTCTCTGTCAGCCGTGTCAGCTTGTTCACGAAGTGAGTCGAGCGGAATGATCAAACCTGCGATAGCACAGACTTCACTGAGCAATGTGAGTGAAGAACGTGGGTGATTGATGTTGGCCAAGTAGTGAGGAACGTGAGCGGCGAATCCCACAGCTCGATGTCCATCGCGACCAAGCTGAAGTTCGAGGTAACCAGAGAGCGATCCTGG
>JBEBBR010000018.1:0-4162 GCA_041158285.1 Actinomycetota bacterium | reverse complement strand
TCCAACAGTTGAGTTCCCGAGGCCGTCGTGGCCGGGTATTGGCTTCACTCGCGGCAACTCCAACTACCTTCCTCGCTGCAGTGCAGGTTGGAATCACTCTCACATCGTTTATCTCCGCAGGCCTTGGAGCATCCGAAATCGCACCAATTATTGCGCCGACGCTGATCGAAAAATTCAGTCTTTCAGAAAATACGGCGAGCACACTCGCGTTTGTTTTGGTCACATTGGTAGTCGCATATGTATCGCTCGTCCTTGGTGAGTTGGTGCCGAAACGATTTGCGATTCAACGAGCCGAAACCATTGCGCTGTGGTTTGCAATTCCAGTTGATTTTCTTGCCAAAGCAACCAAACCTTTCATCTGGTTGCTGACATCATCAACCAATGTCACGTTGCGCATCTTTGGTGTCGACCCGCATGCCTCGCGCGAGTCGATTTCTGGCGAAGAACTGCGCGACATCGTGGCTACTCACGAAGAGCTCACAGACGAAGAGCGTGAACTCATCGACGAAGTTTTCGAAGCTCAAGATCGTGAACTTCGTGAGGTGATGCAACCGCGCACGGAAGTTGACTTCCTCGATGGAGATTTGGCTGTTCGTAACGCAGCTAAGCTCGTTGCCGAAATGCCTCACTCCCGCTATCCCGTTATTGGCGATAGTCCAGATGACGTCCTCGGCTTCGTTCACATCCGCGACATTCTTGATCCAGCTGTAACCCAACGTTCAATTCGATTGTCAGACCTCGTCCGTGATTTACCTCGATTCCCAGGTACCAAACGAGTTATTCCAACCCTGTCCGAAATGCGTCGCAACCGAATTCACTTCGCACTCGTCGAAGATGAATATGGTGGTACCGCGGGCATCGTGACTCTTGAAGATCTCGTTGAAGAACTCATCGGTGACATTCGGGACGAATACGACGACCATGCGGTGGACGTGCAGGTCGGGGAGCTTGTCGTAGATGGTGTGACCAACCTCGAGGATGTTGCGGAGCTGACCGATTTAGAGCTCCCAGAAGGTCCGTATGAGACGGTAGCCGGCTTCATCATGGCTGAGGTGGGAAAATTGCCAGAGCCACAGCAAACAGTCGAGGTGCAGGGATATCGCCTTACTGTGCTTGAAGTCGAAAATCGCCGTGCAACCAGGGTCAAAATTGAGCGTCTGCCAGAGCCACAACACGAGCAGGACTAGTCCGCTGTCAGAATACGCACATGACTCAACCACGTGCGCTTTCGGGAATCCAGCCGACTGCCGATTCCTTCCAGATCGGCAACTACCTCGGAGCCGTAAAGCACTGGGTTGATTTGCAGGCCACTCACGACAGCTTCTACATGATCGCTGACCTGCATGCCCTCACGATCGCTCCAGATCCAACCGAACTTCGCGCCCGAACTCTGTCCTCCTTCGCCCAACTTGTGGCACTCGGAATTGACCCAGAGAAGTCCACCCTTTTCGTCCAGAGCCACGTCCGCGAACACCTTGAACTCATGTGGGTGCTTTCCTGCCTAACTGGTTTCGGTGAAGCAAGTCGAATGACTCAGTTCAAGGACAAGTCCGCCAAGCAAGGCAACGACACCACCTCCGTTGGACTTTTCACCTACCCGATTTTGCAGGCCGCTGACATTCTTTTGTACCAAGCTGATGCCGTTCCTGTTGGTGAAGATCAACGTCAACATCTTGAACTCACTCGCGATGTCGCTGGCCGCTTCAATTCCCGATACGGTCAAACCTTGACGATTCCAAAACCTCATATCGTCAAAGACACCGCAAAGATTGTGGACCTTCAAGATCCGACTTCAAAGATGAGTAAGTCGCTGCCTTCTGGTTGTGTGTTTTTGTTGGAACCGCTCAAAACCATCGAAAAGAAAATCAAGTCTGCAGTCACCGACTCCGAGACTGAAATTCGTTTCGATGTTGAGAACAAGCCAGGTGTCTCCAACTTGCTCACTATTCAAAGCGCCTTCACTGGCAAAACAATTGATCAGTTAGTCGCTGAATATGAAGGCCAGATGTATGGCGCACTCAAAAAGTCAGTCGCGGAATCTGTTGTTGCTTTCGCTGAACCATTCCAAGCTCGCGTCAACGAATTGCTTGCAGACAAAGCCGAACTTCATCGCTTGATGGCCCTCGGCGCATCTCGCGCATCAGAGGTTGCTGCCAAAACTGTCGCTTCGGTGTACGACCGAATTGGTCTGACTCCCGCGTAATGGAGATGACAGGGCACGCTGCACCCGATGCAACGATGACTGCGATTCCACGCGTCATCGCGGCTCGAGCTGATGGCATGACCACTATCGGTGTTGCACTCAAAGTTCCTGAACCGTATGCAACCCAAATCCGAGCAGCTCGTGAAGCGCTCGGTGATCCACAAGCCAACAGCATTCCGACACATGTCACTTTGATTGCTCCAGCTGATGTACCAATGCATTCGTTGCCAGCGATAGATGCACATCTCGCTGCGGTGAGTAAGGAATGCGGAGCGTTTCGAATTCAACTTAGAGGTACCGCAACATTTCGTCCGGTATCGCCAGTGGTTTTTATTGCAGTCGTTGACGGCATTTCTGGATGTGAACGAATCGAAAAAGCTGTTCGACGCGGACCGCTCTTGCGTCGTCGACGTTTTCCATATCATCCACATGTGACTTTGGTTCACAATATGCCGGAAGATGTACTAGACAAAGCGTTCGCTGAATTTGAAGATTTCTCTGCAGTTTTTGCAGTCGACCATATTTCTTTATTTCAACAAGATGCAGATGGAAAATGGCATTCCATCCGTGACTATCGATTGCAGGTGTAACAGCAGTGGGGGAGCGCTCAGATTTTGAAGGCTCTGAGAATGAAAACATCATCGATGTATATCTCAGTTCAGTTGTCACAATTTTGATTGATGGTGAGTGGTATCCCGCAAGTGCTGCGCCGAAAATGTTGGGCGAGCCACTATTCATGATCAGCGCTTGGAATCCTGGAGTTCAACTTTCCGAAGCTGAAAATGAAAAACTTTCGCGAGAACTAGAAGCTTTACTTAATGACCGCGGGTATCTGTGGGTACATGCAAAAGGTGCGGATCCAAACTCAGACTATTTCGAACCAAGTTATGTGATCACCAATATTGCAGAATCAGATGCACTCTCGATCGCGCGCGATTTCAAACAGGTGGCGATTTTTCGAATCACACACGATCAACTCACTGTGATCATGTGCGATTCTGGTGTTGAAAAATCTCTTACTTTTTCTTCGTAAACCGGTAGCTCAAACCGTTTCCAAGTCGCACGGATTTGCCACCGCGCGAATTAAAAACGAATGGTCCGATTCGAACTGATCCAGAAGCGCCGCGCTTCGACAGGTTGATCCAGGCGTTACGGCCACCGATTCGTTTGCGGAAAATGAAACCCATAGGTCCCCCTTCTTCGTTTGGCGAAGTCTAGTTGATCGAAATCTACAAGTCAGGGAAACACAATCGGCCACCTACCGTGAGTAGATGGCCGATTGAGTATGAATGCGTTACGGGCGGAAAATCATTGCTCGTTTAACATCGTGAATTGCCTGAGTGACCTGAATGCCACGAGGGCATGCCTCACTGCAGTTGAAGGTGGTGCGGCAACGCCACACACCTTCTTTGTCGTTGAGGATTTCAAGGCGCTTGCTAGCGCCTTCGTCACGGCTGTCGAAGATGAAGCGGTGCGCAGCAACAATGGCAGCTGGGCCAAAGTAGTTGCTGTCTGTCCAGAACACTGGGCAAGACGAGGTACACGCGGCACACAAGATGCACTTGGTGGTGTCATCGAATTTTGCGCGATCTTCAGCAGACTGCAAACGTTCCTTGGTTGGTTCATGACCTTCGGTTACAAGGAACGGCATCACTTCGCGGTAAGCCTTGAAGAATGGTTCCATATCAACCACGAGGTCTTTTTCAAGTGGAAGACCTTTGATTGCTTCGACAGTTACCGGGTTGGTGATGTCGAGGTCTTTAACCAAAGTCTTGCAGGCAAGACGATTGCGACCGTTGATTCGAACAGCATCAGATCCACAAATGCCGTGTGCACATGAACGGCGGAAAGTCAGTGTGCCGTCGATGTCACCTTTGATCATGTGCATGGCATCCAAGACGCGATCTGTTGGGTAACACGAAACCACATAATCTTCCCAGTGCGGTTCGGAATCAATCT
>JBEBBR010000017.1:0-4475 GCA_041158285.1 Actinomycetota bacterium | reverse complement strand
CTAACCATGGCTGCAGCGTAGTAACCTGCGCGAACACCAACCTACATTTCAGGTAGGCGTCACTAGAGGGGTAACAGATGACAATCCGCGTCTTTTTGATGGATGACCACGAACTCGTTCGTCGAGGTCTTTCGGATCTGATCGCAAGCGACCCCGAAATGGAAGTAATTGGTGAGGCTGGAACCTGCGCCGAAGGTTTGCAGGGAATCGTGGTTAAGCGTCCCGATGTGGCTGTACTAGACGTGCGGCTTCCAGACGGGTCGGGTATCGAGGTTTGTCGCGAACTTCGAGTGATGGCTCCGGAGATCAACGTTTTGATGCTGACCTCGTATGCAGATGATGAAGCGTTGTTGAGTGCAGTTTTGGCTGGTGCTCATGGATATGTTCTCAAAGACATTCGTAGCAATGACTTGTTGCAAATGATTCGAGATGCTGCCGCAGGCAAAAATCTTTTGGATAAGGCAGCCGTGGACCACGTGCGTCAACGCCTACGTGCTGGCAGTTCTGTTTACTCCATGCTTGATGATCTGACGGATCAGGAACGTCGAGTTCTCGAGTTCATAGGCGAAGGTATGAGTAATCGTCAGATTGCAGAACAAATGTCTTTGGCAGAGAAAACAATCAAGAATTATGTTTCATCTGTACTTTCAAAATTGGGTATGGAGCGACGGAGTCAAGCAGCCGCTTTCATCGCACGTTTGGGAATCGGCGAAGCAGGACGCTAGTTCTGCAGTAGTTCGTAACTACTTAACAGGAACTGCCCAACGCGCTTTGGTGCCAGTTGGCTTACGTTGTGAAACATCAAATGTTCCACCCATCGCTTCGGCACGAACTCGTAAATTGCTCAAACCACTCTGACGCGCAGTTTCTGGAATGCCAACTCCATCATCAGCAACCGTAAGTACCAAACTGTTGTCCAGAATTTGCACACTGACGGAAAGTGATTTGGCTTTCGCGTGACGCATCGCGTTGGATAAAAGTTCCCGTAGTGCGGCAATCGCTTGCTCTGCGACTCTTTCATTTACCAACGCATCGACAGCACCTTCAAAAGTAATCGACGGTGTTGATCCGAGTAGGTGACTGTAAGTCTCCACTTCGTGCATCACCTGGCGGCGAAGTGTCACAGCTTCAGAACCTGCTGACGTGAGTGCATAGATACTCTGTCGAATTTGTTTGATTGTCAGATCAAGATCATCAACAGCGCTGCGAATTTTTGTGACATCCTTTTCGGGCAACTCTGGATTGCGAGCCATTGCTTCAAGGCTCATACCCGTTGCAAAGAGTCTTTGAATTACTAGATCATGTAGATCTCGAGCAATGCGATCGCGATCTTCATACACTGCCATCTGTTGAGTTTGGGCAAACAAACGCGCATTTTCGATTGCTAAACCAGCAGCTGCCGCGAGAGCAGATACCAATTCCTGATCTTCGAGTGTGAATTCATCTGCCGAGATTTTTTCGGTCAGGTAAAGATTTCCAAAAACTGAACCACGAACTCGAACCGGCACTCCGAGGAAAGATTTCATCGGGGGATGGTTTGGTGGAAAACCAAAACTTGCTGGGTGTTTCGTTAAGTCAGCTAAACGGATCGCTTCTGGATGTTTGATCAATAGGCCCAAAACACCGCGACCGCGTGGAGTTGCACCAATGGCAGCTACTTGGTTTTGCGGCATACCCACATGGATAAATTCGATGACATCATCACCGTTACCAAGGATGCCAAGTGCACCATATGTTGCATGAGACAAATGAACTGCTGATTGAACAATCTTCTCGAGAGTCGAATACAGGTCTAAACCACCCACTACATCCATGATGGCGGCTAGTAGAACTTCATCCCGACTTTTGCTCACGCCCTGAAGTTAGTCCATAACTTCACATTGCGAACGATTTGGGTTAGGAAGTTTGAGACAGCCAGGTATCAAGCCAGCCAGCTTGTGCCGCTGAGCCACGTGCTACATGTTCCACGACATGACCCTGGTCGAGTACCAAGATCTCATCAGCAAGTGCTGCCACCTTCGAGTCATGCGTAATAATGATGAGTCCACGATCCTTGAAGTTGTCGTTGATCGTGGTCCAGATACGTGCTGCGGTCTCTGTATCGAGATGCTCGGTGGGTTCATCAAGCACTACAAAGGAGGCATCACTCAACAGAGCTCGTGCGATGCCAAGCCTTTGAATTTCACCACCACTCATTCCGCGACCACCATCACCAATCATGGTGTTGAGTTCTTCTGGCAGGGTTTCTAGCCACGGACCAAGTCCGGCTTTTAGTAACACCTCGCGCAATAAAGTCTCATTGGCGAGCGGGTCTGCAATTCGAAGATTCTCTGCAACGGTCGTATGAAACACATGAGTCGATTGCAACAAAGCAGTGACATGTTGTCTGAAGTCAGTTAATCGCTCAACTGGAATATTGTCTAAAGCGACTGTGCCAGTGTGTTCAACCAGACGAAGTATTGCTGCTGCAAGTGAAGATTTTCCGCTACCGCTAGGACCCACAATTGCCAGTCGATGTCCGCGCTGCACACTGAAAGTCACGTGCGAGACAACTTGTTGGGTAGTCCACGTGACACCGAGATCTTCGACATCGAGTACTGATGGTGAGGCAAGGAATTTCTCACGAATCGTGGTGTAACCGGAGATCACTTTGTCGGCATCGAGAAGTAAAGAATCGACACGTTCGCGTGCAGCAGATGCGCGTGTATGCGCTGTAGTTGCAATGCTAAACGTCGCGATAATTTCTGAGGTAGCCCATGGAAGTAACGCAATCACAGCAATCGTTGTGCCGTTGATCGCACCATCAGTATGTGCGTTGATGGCTCCATAAATTCCACAGAAAACAGCAAAACCAGCGCTGACCCCGTTGATGGCCGAAGCAAAGCCAGCCCATCTACTCGCTCGACTTTCTACAGCGATGCGTTGCGCTTCTGCTAGAGCAAGTTTTCCGCTGAGATCTGCTTCGAGCCCTAATACGCGGATTTCATCACCATTTTCCACCGCGTCAGTAGTGATGGCACTAATTCGATTTCGAATTGAAATAGCCTCGAGCGAAATTCTTTTCTCAATTCGGTAGGTAAGAAGTGGTACACCAATTCCAGAAATTAGAAATGCTAAGAGCAGTGCAAAACCAGCGACCGGTAACAAACTGATTTGGATGAAAACCAATATGAATGCTGCTGCAAGGGCGGCAAGGAATGGAGTTCGAACTCGCGTAACTTCGTCTTGCAAAATATCTGTGTCTGACGTTAAGCGATCTAGTGCATCCGAACCACGTAGGCGCCACACACCGCGCGGACCAAGGGCCGCAGCGGCTTCCCAAAGTTTTACGCGCTGGGCTGTAGTACCAGTAAGTGCAACATCATGTGACACAACCCGTTCGGCATATCGAAACACTCCACGGGAAATACCGAATGCGCGCACCGAGACGATGGCAACTTGCAAAGTTAAGAGTGGCGGCATCAGAGCGGCGGCGCTAATGAGCCAAGCTCCTGTTGAAACCAATCCGACTGCAGCCAACATAGTGATTGCTGCCAAACTGATCGCAAGAACGGCTTTCGGTGAACGCATCATGCTGAAATCACCTGATTAGTGAAATCAATTAATTGATCAGAAATGTTTCTGAATCCTGATCGATGTGCAACAACAATTGCCGCACCACCGCCAACAACGTAACTCTTGATCGCTGCGATTAACACTGTCTCAGTCTCAGGATCCAGAGCAGCTGCTGGTTCGTCGAGAATCAAAACCTTCGGTGATCTCAATAATGCACGTGCAACTGCGAGGCGACGACGTTGTCCGACCGAAACACCCTGGCTTCGATCGCTGATCTCCGTATTCATATCCACGTCTAACGACAAAGACTCAAGCATTGCCTGCACTTCTGAATCACTGAAATCTCGATCATTTCCTCGAGTGACAACTTCTCGAACAGTGCCCTCACCAAGCCAGGCGTTTTGTCCCACATACGCAATGTGTGAATAGAGATCGTGTTTGTTGATATTTGTCGAGGGAATATTTCGTGATCCACTCGTCCACGTGAGTTCACCTGAAGCTATGTCTCGATTGCCTAGCAAAACCTGCAAGAGTGTGCTTTTACCGCAACCACTTGGACCTACAACTGCAGTTAGTTGACCCGCTGCAATTGATCCAGCTGGAACATGGATATTTCGATCGCTAACTACAACTTCCAAGTCGGTCCACTGAGCTGACAACTCGTTTGTGGCAAGATTTCCAGAACCTGTTTCAATCGAAGGTGTATCAAGCACATCCTTGACTTTGTTCCAAGCTTCAAGCCCATCAGCAGCTGCATGGAAATGCACACCCAGCATGCGCACTGGGGCGTACACCTCTGGTGCCAAAATCAAAGCGGCAAGCCCTCTCCACAATTCCATCTCGCCATTGGTCAATCGAAGACCAATTTCAACCGCGATGATGGCTACAGAAATTGTGGCAAGCAGTTCAAGTACAAATGC
>JBEBBR010000016.1:0-3148 GCA_041158285.1 Actinomycetota bacterium | reverse complement strand
GCAAGCGCGGACGCAAGAAAAAGGACCGCAAGAAGAAGGGCGCAAACCACGGTAAGCGCCCTAACGCCTAAGCGTTTACTTCAATGGCCTGACGGATTTCCGTCAGGCCATTGTTTGTTTGTGGGGTTTGTTTGCGGCGTTTGCTTGCGGGGATTACTTTGAGGCAATCGCCGCTTGTTCGAATTAGTCGATCTCTCTGATCTCGATGCTAATACTTTGAGTCACCACTACCGTCGAAATCCATTCCAACCGCGAAGATTCAAGAGCGTTAATCACGCGCGTTCTGACGGAGTCCGGAGCCACTTCAGATTGGCAGCAGCGTTGGATGCTTGATTTCAGTGTGTATTCGAGATCTGCATGCGCCTGACATTTTGCGCATCGGTTGATGTGGTTTTCAATCGACTGCACAACATCGTCGGCTAGTTCACAATCAATGAATTGATCCATCAATGACATAACTTGATCACAATCGAAAACTGTGGAGTTGATCTGAGGGCTCATGACTTCTTCACCTTGTCCGCAGTGATGATTCCACGTTCAACAGCAAGTTCCGAAAGTGATTCACGCAAACGTTTACGTCCTCGGTGAATGCGAGACATCACGGTTCCCAGTGGCACACCGATAATTTCGGAAATTTCTGAATACGAAAAACCTTCGGCGTCAGCGAGATACACAGCTGTACGAAACTCTTCGGGTAATGCCAGCAATGCATCAAGTACCTGACCATCTGGCATCGAACGCAACGCTTCAACTTCTGCAGACGGTGTCGCGGTATCTGCACTTGCTTCGAGTTTGGACAACTCCCAATCTTGCAAATCATCAACTGATGATTCGAAAGGAGCTTTCACTGCTTTGCGATAGCTAGAGATGTATGTGTTTTGGAGAATGCGAAACAACCAGGCTTTGAGGTTGGTGCCATCTTGATACTGATGAAATGCGGAAAACGCTTTAGTGAAAGTATCTTGGGTGAGATCTTCAGCTGCTTGCTGATTTTTGGTGTAACGCATTGCACCGGCATAGATCGTGTCGAGGTATGGCAATGCATCGCGATCGAAACGCTCAATGAGATCGGCGCGCATGGCGGGAGTGGTCTCAGTGATGACTGATGACATCGCTCCTCCTGGCATACCTTGTAGCTCTGTTTCCCTCGTCATAACCAACACAGTACGCCCTTTCTCAGACTCTCCAAAGGTGTAACGCAAAACTCAGCAGATTTGTTTCCGTTCTGCTGATAATTCTGGAAATAGTTTCAACCCCACTAACGCGGGATAGGGGTAATCATTTCTGGGCCGTTATTCCGAATGGAGTTCACAGCGGTCGCAACCTTGTCGATGACCACTGTGCCAAGTGGGGCGGGATGAAGATAGGACTGCAAAAGTTCGAGATCGTCTGAAGTTTTGCCAATAGCTGGATTGAGCCAGGTCGCCCACTCGGATTTTTCGAGTAGGACTGGCATGCGGTTGTGGACTTGGGCGATATCCGATGAGGCGTCTGTGGTGATGATGCTTGAGGTGCGAAGCCACTGCCCTGTTTCGGGCTGCTTCCACGCTTCGAGGAGGCCTGCAATCGCCAAAGTCGGTGTGTTGGCGCCGTGGATATAGAAAGGCTGCTTAGGTGCCTTCTCGTCCACTCCCACGGTTTGCCATTCGTACCAGCCTGTCACAGGGATGAGGCAACGGGTGGCGGCAAATGCTTGCCGGAACGACGGCTTCTGTGCGACCGTGTCAGAGCGGGCATTGATCAATCGAGCAGCCCCCGAGGAGTCCTTGGCCCATTTGGGCACCAGCCCCCAGTTCACAATGCGCAGTTGGCGCTGACCTGAAAGCTCATCCACCACATAAACCTGTTGGGTGGGGGCAACGTTGTAGTTGGGTGGCAGGACGGCGATGTCAGTTTCAGTAGCTTCAAAGAGCTGCGCTAGATAGTGCGGATCATCCGCTGCTACATACCGTCCGCACATTGGCTCAATTTATCCTCCACCAGACTTCGACCGATACCCTGCGCCTGTGAGTTCAGACCTTTGGCCAGCGCCCCGCGTCACGCATCCGATCACTGCCACCGTCAATGTGCCAGGGTCCAAGTCAGTGACCAACCGAGCCTTGGTTTTGGCGGCCCTTGCTGATGGTCCTTCTCGAATCTCCAAGCCGCTCCATGCTCGCGACACTGCACTTATGGCAGCAGCTCTTCAAACTCTTGGTGCACGCATAGAAGAGGTTGAGACTCCCCTTGGAATTGATTGGTTAGTCACTCCTGGGTTGATGCGTGGACCAGCCGAAATTGATTGTGGTCTTGCCGGAACCGTGATGCGATTCCTGCCACCAGTCGCAGCACTCGCTGAAGGTGCAATTCGTTTTGATGGTGACCCGCGGGCACGAGTTCGTCCGATGGCAGCAATCATCGATTCTTTGCGACAACTCGGAATTCAGGTTGATGACGGAGATCGCAAAACACTTCCATTTACTTTGACCGGCACAGGCGAAATTGTTGGTGGCCAGATCGAGTTAGATGCATCTGCGTCAAGTCAATTTGTTTCGGCACTCTTGCTCGTTGGTGCAAAGTTCACCAACGGAGTTGTCATCAAACATCGTGGCGCATCACTGCCATCCATTCCTCACATTGATATGAGTGTGGAGATGTTGCGTCAACGTGGTGTCACAGTTGATGTGGATCTCACAAGTGAATCAGAAGCGTCGTGGACTGTTCATCCAGGTCCGATCGCAGCGATGGATCTTGTGATCGAACCAGACCTTTCAAATGCGCTACCTTTTCTTGCCGCTGCAATGGTTACAGAAGGTTGCGTGACTGTTCCGGACTGGCCAACTCACACCACCCAACCTGGTGCACAGCTCCCACAACTCTTACGCGAAATGGGAGCGACCGTCACACTGGATTCCACTGGCCTCACAGTCAATGGCCCAACCACATTGCTAGGACTCACCGCTGACCTCAAAGAAGTTGGTGAACTCACACCTGTTTTGGCAGCACTGTGCGCGGTCGCATCCACTCCTTCACACCTCAGTGGCATTGCACATTTGCGTGGACATGAAACAGATCGACTTGCAGCCCTCGCTACTGAAATTAACAAAGCTGGTGGTGACGCAGTCGAAACTGCTGATGGACTGATCATCAAACCATCTACCTTGCATGG
>JBEBBR010000015.1:0-10253 GCA_041158285.1 Actinomycetota bacterium | reverse complement strand
GTAGCCTCGCGCCTATGGCTGACGTGATTGACCTCAGATTCCTTGGTTCGGTTCTCGTGACACTTTTTGTCATCATGGACCCGCCAGGAGTGCTGCCAGTTTTCTTAGGGTTAGTCGGCCGCAAGCCAGCTGCTATCCGTTCCAAATTCGCGCGTCAGGCCACTTTCACTTCACTCGGTGTGATTGTGCTGTTTGCAGTCCTTGGTGAACAGGTTCTGTCTTACCTCAAAATCTCGTTGCCATCACTGCAAGGCGCTGGTGGACTGCTATTGCTTTTGGTGTCTCTCCAACTTCTCACTGGCAACCAGCAAGAACATTCCAAAGTTGAGGATGTCAACGTTGCCTTGGTGCCACTTGGCACGCCATTGCTCGCTGGACCAGGTGCGATTGTTGCGACCATTCTTTTTGCACGCCAAGCAAACGGTTCACCACAATATGTCGCACTTGCTGCGGGCATCATTGCAGTGCACATCACCATCTGGGTGTTCATGCGATTCAGTTCAACCCTTGCCCGACTGCTTCGTCCAAGTGGCATCATCTTGGTGACACGAATTGCCGGTTTGCTCGTAGCGGCAATTGGTGTGCAGTTGGTTGCTGATTCTGTTGCCGGATTTATTGCAGCAGGTTAATTGTGGGAAAGCCACGTTTATCACCTACTGCATTTAATACGTGGCAAAACTGTCAACGTAGTTATCTGTATAAGTATCTCGACAAGAAGCCGACTAAACCGCAATCGGCACATTTATCTTTAGGTAATTCCATTCACGCAGTGTTGCGCGATTTCATTTCACCTATTGATCAACAGCCAAGCATTGATTCTCTTTTGAATCGTCACTGGCAGAGTTCTGGATACCGCGATGCAGAAATGGAAATGCAGGTGCGCAAAGTCGCTCGAGTGTGGCTTGAGCAATATGTCTTAAATGAAGGCGATGTGCAGACGCGCGCTGTTGAAAAAGATATTGCATACGACATGGGTGAATTCGAACTCTTTGGTCGCATTGACCGAATCGATATTCGCGAAAGTGAAACTGGCACCGAACTTGTGATCGTGGATTACAAAACTGGTAGCACTCCAGATACAGATGATGATGCAAAGGCTTCAATGGCAATGGCTTTTTATGCTGCAGCAACTCAGAGCTCCTATGGAATCACCTGCCAGCAAGTAGAGCTACACCATGTTCCAAGTGGTCGTCGCGCCAAAGCGGTTCACACAAAAGATTCGCTACTTCGTATGCGTGACCGAATGCTGTCACTCGGATCGGATGTTCTGGAAGCGAGAACGGCTTTTGAAACTCTTCCAATCCACGATCGAGAAACTTTCTTTCCGGCGACAATTTCAGGGCTTTGTCGATGGTGTGATTTCCAGTCCTTCTGCACTGAAGGTCAGCAGGCAGGGGAGCCGGTTGCCCCATGGCAAGGGGTGCTCGACGTCGTGGCTGAGGCCGAATCTTTAGACGATTAGTCTGCGCACATGCCTCGAATTGTTGCGATTACCAACCAAAAAGGTGGGGTGGCCAAAACCACCACAACCGCCTCATTGGGTGCAGCCTTCGCTGAGCTAGGCGAGAAAGTTCTGCTCGTAGATCTAGATCCTCAGGCATGTCTGACCTTTTCACTGGGTATCGACCCCGAGGACCTCACTCAATCGATTCATCATGTCCTACTTGGGCAGGCAAAAGCTTTTGATGTGATGATTGATACTGATGACTTTATGGATTTGATCCCAGCATCAATCGAGCTCACTGCCGCAGAGGCGCAACTCATGACTCGACCAGGCCGTGAATATGTTTTGCGCGAAGCACTCAAGCCAGTTGTTGAAGATTACGACTGGGTGTTGATGGACTGCTCACCAAGTTTGGGCATCATCACTTTGAACGCATTAAGTGCAGCGCAAGAAGTTATCGTGCCAATGCATTGCGAAACTCTGAGTCATCGTGGTCTTGGTCAACTTCTCGAAACAATTGAAGAGGTTAAGCAATTCACTAATCCAGAACTGAGTGTGCTTGGCGTTCTACCTGTGATGTTTGATGGCCAATACGAACATGAACGTTCAATCTTGGCTGATGTGCAACGAACCTATGGCTTGCGAGTGTGGCCGGCTGTTCCGCGATCCATTCGATTCGCTGAAGCTCCAGCACGAGGTCGTTCGATTCTCGCAACTGATCCACAGTCGCCAGGTGCGATGGTGTACCGCGACTTAGCGCGGTCACTCATCGCAACTTCTGCCTAAAGTTTTTAGTCTGACTTTTGAACGCGTCGACGTTGTCGATTGCGTGGCGGTCCAGCTTTCTTTTCGGCTGCTGGTGCATCGTTTTGTGACGTACGTGGTGCGCGATCTTCACGTGGGCGACGATCATCGCGACGCTGATGTGGTTTGCCACCAGATCGTCCACCGGAGCGACCGCCGGCTTTCTTGCCACCAACGTCTTCAAACTTCTCAGCATCAAGTCCGGCACGAGTCTGGGCAGCTTTAGCCAAGCGACCTTTTGTGCCCGCAGGAATGTTGAGTCCAACAAAAACATGTTCTGAGTTTGAGTACGTCTCGATAGGTTCGTTGAATGGCATGCCAAGAGCTTTGTTGATGACTTGCCAACGAGTCATGTCGTTCCAGTCAACCAATGTGATGGCAACTCCATCTGCACCTGCACGACCTGTGCGACCTACGCGGTGAAGGAAAGTCTTTTCGTCTTCAGGGCATTCGTAGTTGATGACGTGAGTAACACCTTCGACATCGATACCTCGCGCTGCAACATCGGTTGCTACGAGCACGTCAATCTTTCCGGCGCGGAATGCGCGTAGTGCTTGTTCGCGAGCACCCTGGCCCAAGTCGCCATGCACACTGCCGACAGCAAATCCTCGTTCTGCCAATTCTTCATGCAGTTTTTGTGCATTTCGTTTTGTTTTGCAGAAGATGATGCACAGGTTACGGCCTTCAGCCTGCAAGATGCGACCAATCAATTCTGGTTTATCAAGTGGATGAGCACGCCACACGTGCTGTTCGATATTTTCAACGTTACTTGACTCAGAGGTCGCATCAATTGCGCGAATGTGAGTTGGGTTGGTCATATAAGTGCGAGCCATCGCAATGATCTGTCCAGGCATGGTTGCACTGAACAACATCGTCTGACGTGCAGCAGGAGTCTGAGCCAAGATGCGTTCAACATCAGGCAAGAAACCCATGTCCAACATTTCGTCTGCCTCATCGAGTACAAGTACTTCGATTTCCTTAAGCGACATGTGATTTTGTTTTACCAAGTCAATCAAACGGCCAGGTGTTCCCACTGCAACGTCAATACCTTTTGCAAGATCTGCAACCTGAGGCTCGTATGCGCGTCCACCAAAGAATGCGCCAACTTTGAGACCAGTCTTTGACGCAGCGAGCTCAAGATCTTTGGCCACCTGCAATGCGAGTTCGCGAGTGGGCGCAACCACGAGAGCGCGTGGAGCCAAACTGTCTTTCTTGGATGCAAGCACGCGATGTAAGAGTGGCAAACCAAATCCGAGAGTTTTACCTGTACCAGTTTTTGCTTGACCGATGATGTCGTTGCCAGCCAATGCCAATGGCAAAGTCAAAGCCTGAATGGGGAAGGTGGTGAGAATGCCTGCGGAAGCTAGACCCTCAACGAGGGATGGATCGAGACCAAACTCACTGAATGAAATGACGTGATCTGGGGTAACTGCAGCGCTGATGTCTGCGGTGACCTCGTTGGTGAGGTCGGTGGTGTCTTGGGGGTTGTCGTGCGAAGACAAGTTTCTCCTTGTTTCGCTGCAAGCTCACTTAAGAGCAGCTCAGTTAAGAGCCAAATCCAACTTTGCGGGAATCTGCAGCAGCAATATCGATGTAGGCGATGGAAGCTGCCGGCACAACAACGGTGCGGCCCTTCTCATCGGTGAGGGAGAGAGCGACACCGGTATTCAGTGCAGCATCAACAGCCTTGGTGATGTTTTCTACGGAATCAGATGACTCGATAACAACTTCTCGCGAAGTGTTTTGGACTCCGATGCGAACCTCCACGGCGTTAACCCCTCTCAGGTCTCATATGTGACCTCAGCGCTCTGGCTGAAGTCAATTCCACCTTATTTAAGGTGATGGAGCGAAGGGTACCGCTTAATAGCGACACCCTTCGCTCCAAAGTGGGTTTGTGAGGGGTTAACTAACCGTCGCTGCCACTACACGGCGGTTTTTTGCCTGTCCGGCCGGCTTCTTGGTGCTAGCGACTGGGCTGAGTTTGTGACGAATCGATATGGTCACAGTGAAGCTGTCGCCGAGAGCAGTAAGGCGCGCGTTGAGATATTTCTTTACTGCTTGTGCTCGTTGAGCTGCGATCTTCTTGAGCTTCGTGACTGGGGTTGCTTTCTTCCCAATTTCAAAAGTCGAGGTATAACCCGAGATTTTGAGGTTCCGGCAAGGCCCAAATGCGATTTGATTCGCAAACTTTGTGAGATTCGCTTTGGCTTTGGAACTCAATTTCGCTGAACCCTTCTTAAACAAGATTGGTGAGAAATTGCGAACCTTGCAGTCGCTTGGAACAGCCAAACTGCGAAGCATCGGCATCCCGTTGTTTGCAGGCGCATTCATCATCCATACAGTTGGAAAATCCCAATTTAGATCGCGGAAAGTTTTCGCCAACTTCATTTCTGCTGAGGTCTTAAGCATCACTGATGTGAATTCGCCAACGGTGGAGTCTGCGGTGGAATCTTGGATGACCGAATTGAATTCACCAGATCCGTTTCCAAGAATGTTCAGATCTCGACTTTGCACACCTGAACCAGAGACATAAACGCGAGTTAATGTGATTCCAGAAGCACTGCCTGCGACAAGTCCTGCATATGGATATTCGGTTGAGGGATCATGTGTGATGGATCCGGTCACGTAGCCATCGGTGACTGATGCTGTAGTCGCGCGGCCAAACATTCCGCCAACTGCAGAAATGCCGATTACGTCACCTGAGTGGAAGATGCGATTGGCAGCGAAGTCAGATGCATACCCGGCGATACCGCCGATGGAACCAAACATGGTGTTGCTTCCGATGACAGTGCCGAGCGAGAAACTGTCATTCATCGTGATGTCCGATGCATACCCGATGATTCCGCCAACTTGCTCACCAGTCGAAGTGACATCAACAGTGATTCGCAATCCATTCAAAATCGCATTGGAGGCATAACCAATTGCGCCACCGAGGAAAGTTTCACCAACTGCGTCACCGACTGCGGTTGCACGAGTGACGTTGCAATCAGCTGCGTAGCCGATGATTCCACCAGTGGCCAGCCACGAGAAGTCGTTGGGATTTCCGTCATTGGATGTGATATCTCCAGTTACCGCGACATCAGTGACTTTGCTTGGTGTTGTAACAAAGTTAAAGTTTTCATCCATTCCAAATGCGCCGTAGCAAGATCCTGAAATACCACCGGCGTTTGAAGTTGCAGTGACATCGCCTGTGACAGTTGCTTGTGAGATGTCGGATGTTTGATACCCAGCGATGCCGCCAACAAATTGAGTGCCAGTGACATCTCCGGTAATGGAGACATTGGTGATTGGTGATTTTGAAGCAAGATAACCGACGACGCCACCAGTCTGCGTTAGGCCAGTAACGTCACCGATCACGGTTGCGTTCGAGAGTGTGGAATCCCCTGACATTGAGTTAGAGAGATAACTCGCAATACCTCCAACGAATGCCATTCCTGAATCAGTGGTTCCAGAAACATCTCCAATTTGATGCACATCAGAAATGTTGCTTGCACTTGCATAGCCAACGATTCCTGCAACATTGATATTTGATGATGAAGTGGTTACTTTCGAATCGCCCGTATGAGTGGCTTTCGTAAGCGAAGTGCCTGCCATATAGCCGACGATTCCGGCAATATTGTCTTTTCTGCCAGTGATATCACCATTCACAGAAAGATTCGTGAGAGTGGACAGAGTTGCGTTTCCAACGATGCCGGCCACCTGCATGTTTGTAGATGAACCAGCGATATTGCCACTGAATTCTGAATCAGTGATCGAACCAGAATCAATGCTGCCCACTAAACCACCGAATGTTGAAGCTTGTGCAGAAGTGGTGAATCCAGTTGTAGCTGAAGCAAATGAAACGTTACTGAAGTCAGAATTATCTGCGTAACCAACAGCTCCACCTGCGCTGACAACGCCTTCTGGCAGAGTGAGGTCAACTGTGATTTCGATTTCCTGAATAGTTGAATCAGTTGTATTCGCAGCAAGTACGCCAAATGAAGTTACATCTGAACTTACGTTTGCTGTTCCACTGATCTTGAGATTGCGTAAAACAGAATCTTCAACGTAATTAAAAAGGCCGCTGCTCGATGCAGAAGACAAGTTGAGATTACTGATCGTGTGGAATGCGCCATCAAAGGTTCCGACAAAGTAAGAAATGGAAGTCCATGGAGAAAACGCGGAAGCATTGATATCCGCTGTTAAAACGAAGTGCTTACCGTCGAAAAGGCATTCAGAGAGATTTGCTAGTTGCTGAGCTGTAGCGATTTGGAAAGGTGCAGCTTCTGTACCTGAGCCACCTGCAAACAAGTTTGCTTCACAACCCGCCGCTTGTGCTGGCGTCGCGACAAGCGCAGACGATGCAATGAGCAGTGAAAGTGTGACGGTGCCAAAGCGGCTCAGGATTCGTTTCATAGTGCGGAGGCTACTGACTTACATTTCAGAGATTGATCAGCGAAAAACCAGCGCTGGGGTTTTCTACACTTTATGGGCGATTAGTCAGTCTCAGGCTGTGGTGAAGCGATGCGTGGAACGCCAGAAATTCCGCGCCAGGCGAGGCGGCTGACGAGGTTGACGGCTGCACGCTTTGGAACTCGGCTGCCTTCACGCATCCAGCGACGAGCAGCGGTTTCGGCCATACCAGTCAGACCCATTGCAAGCATCATGGCTTCTTCAGCGCTCAAACCGGTGTCTTCGGCAATAACCTGACTTACGAGCACAGCACATTCATCTTCGTAAAACTCGATCTTTTCGCGCACGGTAGGTTCGTTAGAAAGATCGGATTCAAACACGAGTCGGTAGGCGCCATCTGGATCTTCGATGAAATCAAAGTACGCCTGCATGGTGGCGACTACGCGTTGACGGTTATCTACAGTCGAAGCCAAGGCTTCCTGTAGTCGGTTGAGTAGCGCTTTGCCCGTCAGATCTACGAGTGCGATGTACAGGGAGAGTTTGCCTTGATCAAAGTGCTGGTAGAGGACAGGCTTGGAGACACCTGCCCGTTCAGCGATCTCATCCATGGATGCGGCGTGGTAGCCATAGGTTACAAAGACCTCGCGGGCGGCACTGATGAGCAAAGCTCGTCGTTCTGCTTTGGTGAGGCGAACCCCCCGCATGGGATCTTGACCGATACTCATGGGTAAACCTTAGCGGCGAGGGCGAGGAGATAGAAGAAAAGGTGCCAGCAACCTGTGCTGACACCTTTTCTTGAATTTCTTGCTTAGTAGGTTGGTTTTTCTGGCTCAATCTGATTGACCCATGCTAAAACGCCGCCGCCAACGTGCTGGGAATCAGCGAAGCCGGCTCCCTTGAGAACCGCGAGACATTCGGCTGAGCGAACACCGCTCTTGCAGTGAAGCACGACCGGCTTGTCGGTTGGGAGTTTGGACAACACGCTGCCATCGAGGAACTGACCCTTAGGAATCAGCACTGCTCCAGGAATGTTGACGATTTCGTATTCGCCAGGTTCGCGAACATCGATCAACATGAAATCGCGAGTTCCAGCTTCACGTTCATCAAGCATGCGCTTGAGATCAGTTGCTGAAATTGTGCTGCCGACAGCTGCATCTGCTGCTTCCTCACTGATCGATCCGCAGAATGCGTCGTAGTCAATGAGCTTGGTAACAGTTGGGTTTGGTCCACATAATGCGCAGTTTGGATCTTTGCGAATCTTGACGGTGCGATAGTTCATCTCGAGGGCGTCATAAATCATCAAACGGCCGACAAGTGGATCACCAATTCCGGTGAGAACTTTGATGGCTTCAGTAACTTGAATCGAACCGATTGATGCACATAAAACTCCGAGCACACCACCCTCGGCACATGATGGAACCATTCCTGGAGGTGGTGGTTCTGGGTAGAGGCAGCGGTAGCAAGGCCCATGCTCTGACCAAAAGACAGATGCTTGACCTTCGAAGCGATAAATCGAGCCCCAGATGTAAGGCTTGCCAAGTAGAACAGCTGCATCATTAACCAAGTAACGAGTTGCGAAGTTGTCGGTGCCATCAACGATCAAGTCATATTGCGCAAAAAGATCCATGACGTTGTCAGAATCGAGACGCATTTCGTGAATATTGATCTGGGTGTACGGATTGATTTCGCGAACGCTATCTGCGGCACTCTGAGCTTTGCTGCGGCCAACATCGCTTTGTCCATGAATGATTTGACGTTGGAGATTCGATTCATCGACAGTGTCGAATTCGACAATTCCCAAAGTGCCAACACCAGCGGCAGCGAGATACATCAATGCAGGAGAACCGAGTCCGCCAGCGCCAACGCAAAGCACCTTGGCATTCTTCAAACGCTTCTGACCATCCATACCGACATCGGGAATGATCAAATGACGGCTGTAGCGCTTAACCTCATCGACGGTCAGACTTTCAGCGGGACTTACCAATGGAGGAAGGCTCACGAGTATCTCCTGTTAATAGCGATATATGTTGAAGTGTAAGGGAGAACGCAATAGTGCACCCAGTTGTTTCCTGAGGGTCAAACTGCAAACGCCTGTTGCAAGTAATTCGTGATAACGGTTAAAGGCTGCCGCGTCGAATCAAATGTTGGAAGGCAAACCAACCTGGAATTGTTGGGAGCCAGAAAGTCAGTAAGCGGTACAGCAGCACAGCCGAAACTGCGATTCCGCCATCGACACCAGTAGCAACCAAACCAGCTGTCAACACTGTCTCGACCGCACCAACACCACCAGGAGTCGGAGCTGCTTGGGCGAGAGTGGAACCTGCGAGGAAGACAAGTGAGATAGCAGCGATTGTTCCGCCACCACCAAATGCGCGAACGCATGCAATCAACACCACACACAATGCAACATTGAGAATGACCATACCGCCAACTCCGATTGCAAGTTTCGATGGACGTTGCGCGATAGTCACTAAGCGAGGAATCACTTCTTCGACACGAGGACGTGCAAAGTTGATGACATATTTGCGAACCATCGGAAGCGGCAAGATGATGATCGCAAGAGTGATCAACAGGCCGATAACAATGACTGCCTCGCGCGGTGGATCGAATTTAAAGTCTTGCTGAGTGCCAGCTGCAATACCTGCTGCAAACAGCAAGCCAATGTGTACGAAGAAGGCGAGCACTTGCGAAACAGCAACTGTGGCACCTGCTGCGGCTGGTGACAGCCCCTCTTTTTGAAGATAGCGACCATTTACCGCAACGGTGCCAAGAGCAGGTGGCGAAACCAGTGTGACGAATGCTGTCGCAACTTGAGTGAGGAATGTTTTCCAGAATGAAAGTTTCTCTACGACGAAGCCATCTAGTGTCATTGCAGAACCAATGAACATCGCAATGGTTGCAATGGTTGCAACGAGCACCCAGCTGTAGTCGGCGTTGCGGAACAATTCGAGCAAGTCGACCTGTGCGAGTTGGCCCAACAAAATGTAGCCAGCGACTAATCCACCAACAATGCTCAAAACTTTGCGAGGGCTCAGTCTTTCAATGGAAACATCTTCAATGATTTTGTTGTCATTGAGGGTGACGATATTTTCGCGAACCTGGCCGAGGAGTTGTTTGTGTTTACGAAGTTTCTTGCGGTTGTGAGATCCGATTGCAAAGGGCTGTAGAGCTGGAAGTGCGCGAGTGAGCACTTCGATACCCATAACTTCTGTACCTATTGTTACTGCTCGCTGTGCGTCAGTGACTAAAGCGAGGGCAATTAACATGTCGGCAATGTCGATGCGTTGTTGAAGATCGCTCATCGCAACAGTTCCAGAAGTGATGTGGACTAGCCAGGTGCGTTGAGTCTTTGCTTTTTCTTGCAAGATGATGTGATCGAGAGAAATTCCACGGTGGGCGATGCCACTCTCGTGAAGAGTTTTCAATGCCTGCCAGGTGCTACGTAAAACTTCATCAGAAATTTCAGTCTCGGAGGTCTTGAGATTTTCGAAAGTCGGTCCATCAATCCAGTCATACGCCAAAACACATGCATCTGGACCGATGCTTCGAACTAAATGAAGTTGAGGTACTGGAGCTCCGGCGGCTTGTGCTGAATACGCCATCAACGAGGCGC
>JBEBBR010000014.1:0-13906 GCA_041158285.1 Actinomycetota bacterium | reverse complement strand
GGAACGTGAACTGATTTTGGATCGGTATCGCTAGATGCGGTTTCGGTCACCTGAGTGATCACAATCGAAGGAGCATCGACTGCCTGCGCTGATAGTGGAACGGCTGTCATCACCCCAAGTGTTAAAACTGTGGTGACTGCAATTCCAATTACCCGCTTTAGGGACACAGCACTAAGAGTTGTAAACATTGGTGACTCCTCGATTGACAACAAATCTCACACATTATAGGAGGTAGCCAATAAACCGGGGTGAAAATGTTCGCCACTGCCTTCAGCCGACCAGGATTCAGTGCCAAAGACCCTTCTCATTCAGTGGATATCAGCGCAGACTAAGCACATGAACAGTTCCGTATCCCTCACTTTCCTCGGCGCTGCAGGCACCGTGACCGGCTCACGGTTCGTGCTCAAATCCAATGCCAGCACGGTGATGGTGGATGCAGGCCTCTTCCAAGGGCTTAAGGAACTCAGGCTGAAGAACTGGGATCCATTTCCCATCAAACCTCGGTCCATTGATGCCATCGTCCTGACTCACGCCCACCTTGATCACTGCGGCTACTTGCCAGCATTGGTCCGCGACGGATTCGCAGGCAAAATCTTTGCAACCGAATGGACTATCAAGCTCGCTGAAGTGATCTTGCGCGACAGTGCTCGGCTTCAACTTGAGGATGCCGAATATGCGACTAAGAAAGGTTATTCAAAGCATTCAAATCCTCGGCCGATTTACACAGATGCCGACGTCGAAGAAACATTGAAGCTTTTCTATGTGGTGGATTACCGCACACCTATTGAAGTCACACCCGATTGCACTGCAATCTTCTATCCGTCAGGCCATGTTCTTGGTTCTGCCTTTGTAGAACTCCAAATGTCAGGAAAACGCGTCGTTTTCACTGGCGATATGGGTCGTCCAAGTCACCCACTTCTACGCGAACCAGATCGAATTCCAGATGGACAACTTGATGCAATCATCACCGAATCAACTTACGGCGATCGTAGTCACGAAATTGCCTCGTCAGTTTTTGAAGATGCCATCAACCGCACTATCAAACGAGGTGGCAGTGTTTTAATTCCAGCATTTGCTGTAGATCGCACTGAAGTTATTTTGATGGAACTCAGAAGACTCATGGATGCACAATTAATTCCGAGAGTTCCAATTTTCGCGGACTCACCAATGGCTTTAACAACCTTGGATTATTACCGTCAAGCGATCATGAGTGAATCACTTGAAATTAAAACTGAGATCGCACAAGGTTACGCCGAACACGATCCGTTTGATCCAGGAACTTTGCAAGAAGTCCATTCGGTGGAGGAATCAATCCTGCTCAATAAACCTAAAACTCCATCCATCATTATTTCCGCGAGCGGC
The DNA here is from genome assembly GCA_041158285.1 of Actinomycetota bacterium. Classification (GTDB taxonomy): domain Bacteria; phylum Actinomycetota; class Actinomycetes; order S36-B12; family UBA5976; genus JAFMIT01. The sequence continues at coordinate 12,544 of JBEBBR010000014.1, read as the reverse complement.
ATGGCTACCGGTGGACGCGTAGTGCATCACCTCAAAGGCATGCTCCCTGATCCAAAGAACACTGTTCTTCTGGTGGGATTTCAGGCAGCGGGAACCAGAGGACGATATTTGGCAGACGGAGCCGAATCCATCAAAATGTATGGAAAGTATGTGCCGGTCCGAGCTGAAGTTGTTCAGGTTGGATCATTCTCCGTGCATGCAGACACTGATGAAATGCTTGGCTGGCTAGAACGTGCAGATCCAGCACCGCAGGCAATCTACGTAGTGCACGGTGAACAAGAGGCCGCAGATGCATTTGCTCATCGCATCAAAAAGGACCTCGAATGGTTAGCAGTAGTACCTCATGATGGTGAGCAGGTTTTGCTTTAAGGCTTTGGTGCCTGCCCATAGCCCGAGAGCATGCCGACGACCTTTTCAATTTCTTCTTTAGGAAGAATTTTGATGGGCTGACCAGTAGCCATTGCTTTGAGTTGAACTTCGCAGATGTATTCCAAGTATGCGAGCTGGTCCATTGCTTTGGACAAATTTGGACCCGCCGAAACTGCACCGTGATTACTCATCAAAGCAGCAGAGCGATTAATCATTGCATTTTTCACATTGAGCGCCAGTTCGTCAGATCCAAAAGTTGCATATGGAGCAACTCTCACCGAACCACCAAACAAAGCGGTGTAGTAGTGAGAAGCTGGAACTTCATCAACCACAGTAGAAAGCGCTGTCGATGAGACTGCGTGGGTGTGCGCAATCGCTTTGTGATCACTGCTTTCGTACACTGCTATGTGCAATGGCAGCTCACTCGAAGGCTTGTAATCACCTTCAACAATTTCACCAGAAAAGTCAGTCACCACTACATGTTCTGCAGACATAACTGCATAATCAAACCCACTTGGTGAAATCACAATGTGATCACCTAAGCGAATTGAGACATTCCCGGCAGTACCAACAACAAGCTTTTCCGTCATCAATGTGCGACAAGCCAATGCGACCGATTGCCGCTCGGCTTCGTACATCATGAGGTGCTCGCTGCAGTTAGTTGAGCCTCTGCTTGAGCAGCTTGTCGAAGAGCAATGGCAAGTCGCTTTTGTGCTGCACCGTAAGCAGTGAAATCATTTTCGCGAAGTGCGGCTTGACCTTCGTCGTATGCCTTCTGGGCTGCGACCAAAGCTGCAACCAACTTTTGACGAGCAGTTTGATTCGGATCAACCGGCTCCCCAGGTGTGCCGGGATCAATATTGGTATCGGTACCTAGCACCTGATTAAGTGCAGATTCCAATGTATCTGCCATGACAACTTTTTGACCAAATCCAGCTAGCACTTTGCGAAGCAATGGATAACCGCCTGCACCAGTTGACTGAACATAAACCGGCTGGACATACAAAACACCACCAGCGACTGGAAGTGATAACAAGTTTCCTTGCACTGTAGTACTTCCACCACGACGTAAAAGATTCAACGCACTGGAAACTGTGGCATCGGATTCAAAGATGTTCTGCGCCTGCACTGGACCTGGAATTGTGGTTTGGCTTGGCAATTGCAGAATCTCAATTCGACCGTAGTTCGGACCTGGATCACTGTTGACCGCCATGAATGCCGCCAACGATGGTCGCTTGGCTGGTGCAAAAGTAGTGGTCAATGAGAATGCAGGATCTTTGGCACCAGGCATCTTCAACGTCAAGTAGTAAGGAGGTTGAGGTGCTGTTGCATTTGTCGCAGTTGGATCATTTGGAATGATCCAGAAGTTTTCACCAGTGAAGAATGCGCCTGGATCTGTGATGTGATACTTACGCAAAATGTTTCGCTGCACTTTGAAGAGATCTTCTGGGTAACGAATTTGAGCAAGCAACTCAGGTGACATTTCAGATTTGCTTGTGATGAGTTCTGGGAAAGCTGCACTCCATGTCTTCAGGATTGGATCAGTTTCATCCCACCCATAAAGTGTGACAGTTCCGTCATATGCATCAACAGTTGCTTTAACAGAGTTGCGCAAGTAATTGATGCGACCAGCATCAGAATTGCGACTGCCAAGTGAATCGGTTACCGCATCATCGAGAGTTGTGAACTGGCTGTATGGGAATTTGGACGAAGTCGTGTAACCATCCAAGATCCACACAATGCGTCCATCAATAACTGCTGGGTATGGATCGCCATCAAGTGTGAGCCAAGGCGCAAGTGCCTTAACACGTTCTGCTGGTTCACGGTTGTAAAGGATGCGAGAGCTATCGGTTACTTGCTCGGACAAAACGATGTTTGGTTCACCAAATCGTGCAGCAAACAAAAGTTTGTTGACCAGTCCCCCAATCGCTACACCACCCTTGCCAACGTAGGTTGTGTTTTGTTGGCCAGTTGCGCTGGTGTCATCTGGGTAATCAAGTTCAATGTTGGTTGAACCACCAACGATGGAATACACCGGTGATTGTTCACCAAAGTAAATGCGTGGCTCTTTGATTCCAAGCACACCTTTTGGTGGGACATCCGATTCAATGAATGCTGGCTGACCGTCGGTGGTTGATGTGTTGTCATATGCCGCTGCTAAACCAATACCGTGGGTGTAAATCAGTGCGTCGGTCACCCAGTTGCGCTGTGACTCAGGAACACCAGCGAGATTTACTTCGCGAACAGCCATAACAGTCCCGCGCTTCTCGCCATCAATGGAATAACGAGAGACGTCAAGGGTGTCTGCGAAACCGTAGAAACCTTTGAGCTGTTGCAACTGTTCAAAAGTTGATGCGACTACTGATGGATCTAGCAAACGGATACTTTCAAGAGTTTTGGTATCGCCCTTAAGAATGTTTGCATCTGGAGTTTCAACAGCGTCATAGCTGCTATACACAACATCATCAAGGTCGTATGCCACGCGAGTTGATTCGATGTTGCGCTGAATGAACGGAGTTTCCTTAGCTTGCTGATCTGGTTTGACTTGTACTTGCTGAACAAATGCTGGCCATGCACCACCGAGCAATAGCGAAGAAAGAACTAAGAGAATTGATCCCAGAATTGGAAGCGTCCAATTGGTTCGGATCACGTTGAAGAAGAACAACAAAGCAACGATCACAGAAACACCGGTAAGGATATTCAGTGCCGGAAGATTTACGTTTGCATCGACAAAGGTGAGTCCTGTAATCAAGGTGTCGTCTTTGGTGACGAGATCAAAACGATCAAGCCACAAACTCCATGCTTGGAGTAATAAGAAAGTTCCACCAAATACTGCAATCTGACGACGAGCACCATCAGTCATCTTGAGACCTGGACGACCTTCTTGATTGTTTGGTCGAACCGAACCCGATAGATACATAACCGCTGCCGATGCGATCGCAGAAATAACCAAGATGGTCATTAAGAATGACTGCAACATTCGCCAGAATGGAAGTTCGAAAGTAAAGAATGAAACGTCGAGATTGAAAACGCTGTCAGTGATTCCAAAACTTTGACCGTTGCGGAACATCATCCAGGTTTGCCAGTCGGTTGATAGAGCGAGACCTGAGAGCAGCCCAACCAAAACTGGAACAACAATGAAACCAATTTTGCGAAGAGATTCGAGAGCTTCCTGCGCCTGCTCAATTCCTGGAATGTCTGATGGCGCACGGAATGCTGGACGTGACGCATAAGCAAGGCGCATGGTGATTGTCATCACCAACGCGCTGACAAGCGCACCGAATACAAATAAGCCAATCTTGGTAATCAGGATTGAATCGAAGACACCTGTCGCTCCGACAGAGCCGAACCACATACGGTCTGTGATGAAGCCAGCCACACTCATAAGTCCGATGACAAGGACAGCGAAGATTGCGGCAACGATCAATAAGACTCGACTGCGGCGGGGAACGGCGATTTCTGATTCAAACATGTTGCTACTCATGGGTTCACGCTACCAACCCAGCCCAGACCCCGCTTATTGGGCGACTTGATTCCTCAGTTCCAACTCCATGGTTGTGGCGCCTGAAACTTTCGTGAAAATGGCCAGAATTGGAGTCTTTGAGACCTTCCGGGCTGAGAAACCTAGTTTTTCATAGAGTCTTTGAGCGGAAGTGTTTTCGAGGGTGACCTTCAAAGTGAGCGACTTATAGCCGTTAGCAATTCCAAAGCGCACGATCTCATCTATCAACGCACTTCCAAGACCCATCCCTCTGAACTTCTCAGAGACAGAAAGTGCCTCGAGGTATATGGCGGGGTTAAGGATCTTTGAGTCTAGTTTTGAATACAGCGCAAAATAGAAGGCAGCTCGGATTCCACCTTTGAGTCCAAGGTTCCTAAACAATGTTTTTTGCGCTGTTGGCAGAAAACCTGAATGCGCTTCGAAGGTAAGTAGTGCGATTCCCGCTAATTCCCCGTCGACATAAGCTGTGAAAATTTGATCGGAATTCAGAATCTCGCTCCAAAATTCAATTCTCAACTGCGCATCTGGAATGGCATATTTAAATTTGCCCGCAAAAGCTTGATCAAATAACTCGGAAATTTCTAGGAGTTGAGCTTGATGAACTCCATAGGTGATTCTTAATTTCGAATCACCGGAATGACGAGTCATTTCGAAACCTCAACTCTGTTTGGATAATTGGGTAGTTCAGGGGCAGCGAGGTGATGCCTTGCCCTCGAGGACATCAATCGCCTGTGACAAAGACGACACGGCATACACATCAAGTTCTGCAGGAATTTCAGTGGTGAAACTTTCGCAGTTTTGAATTGGGATCATCATGATCGTGGCGCCAGAACGAGCAGCGGCCGCGAACTTTTGATTAAGACCGCCAATAGGGCCAACACTTCCATCAGCAGAAATGGTGCCGGTAAGTGCTACAACTCGATCACCAATCAGATTGCCTGGTGTGAGTTTGTCCACGATCGCTAAAGCGAAAGCAAGACCTGCACTCGGTCCCCCAACATTTTCAAGGTTAACCTGAATATCCATTGGACCGGCGTAATCAGTAACAATGCCAATCCCAATGAGTGGTCGACCTTCACCATTGTCAACGGTCGTAACTTTTACTGTCTTCAATTTACCTTTTCGAAGAACAGTAATTTTCTCTGTCGCACCAGGTTTTGCGGCACCCAAATAATCATCAAGTTGTTGCATCGATGGAGTTGGCTGATCTCCAATGCTCACCAAGACATCATCTGGCTTAAGAATTTTGTTCGCTGGACCATCTGTTCTTACATAAGAAATATGTAATGTGCTTGTCACTGGAATGTTGAGATGTTGAAGGGCTGCACCAATTGCTTGGGATGCAGCTGATTCGAGTTGCATTGATCCTTCAATCTCAACTTCTTCGGTTGAGATTGCTTCAGGGAATTCAAACTCTGTTGGAACATTAACGATTGTTCGATCCCATACTGATCGAATTGCATCAAGCCACGGCAATCGACCATAGGGTCCACCCCACTGACTTACAGTGAGTAATCGAAGTTCACCTTTTGGTTCGTAGAGTGGATATTGTGAAGTTGATTCAATATCGACTACTTCAACGTCAAACTCAGTGCCGATCGCGTTGTAAGTATCACCAGGACTTGACCGCACATATGGCAAATCACTAAATGCCATAACTCCGAAAATTGCAGCAGCAAGAATCGAGGAACTAAGCAGTTGGAGGTGCGGTTTTTTCATCATCGTTTTCGGAGTCAATGTGGATTTCTTCAGCATGATCTTCTGATCCAGCCTTATAACTCGCTGGGTCTGGGACGCTCCGATGAATTGTGCGGATTGGCTTTAGCTAGTGATTTGCGAAATTTCTGCATTTCAGTGACACCAGAATCAATGTCCGCATTGGGATTGGCTTGATCGCGGCGATGCAGGTAAAACCACGCAGCAATGGTGGCAACGACTGGGATAAGCAGCCATATCAAAACAGTTGCACCCTGCGGCATTGGGGTTTCTCCTTAAGAATTTTGCCCAAGACTAGCGGGGTCGTCACAGTTGTGCGCAGAAATCTGACTTGTGCGCGCGCCGTATCGAGAAAATTTACGTAACGTTTAAAGAGAACTTTCTGAAAACTGTGGGAACAAACAGGTTTGGTTATTCGTTGCTAGTGTTCAGGACAACAAAGTGAGGTCGCATGAATCAGATTCCTTTCGGGTTTACCCCAAATAATGGGGATGGAAAACCTTTCGACATGACTTCTCTCGGTGCCATGCTCGAACAGCTCGGTGCGATGATGCAACGAGCGGATGATGCTGATTCTGATTCCACTGTTTCTTGGTCCACGATTGAAGAGTCTGCCCGCAAAGCGATTTCGGCTGCTGGAGATCCATCGATCACCCCCGCCCAAATCAAAGCGGTTAATGATGCTGTGCATATGGCGCAGATTTGGCTCGACGAATCGACGTCACTTCCAATCTCCTCAACCAACTCCTACGCGTGGAGCAGCACTGAATGGTTGTTAGCAACCTTGCAGCAATGGAAACCACTGATCAATCCAGTTGCAGAAGGTTTGTCCAACACAGTGTCGTCACTCACAGCGGATGGCTCAGAGCTTGCAGGTCTTGAAAATATCCCACCTGAAATGAAATCCATGATGGAACCTCTCATGGCAATGGCGAAGAAGATGTCTTCAGTCACCACCGGTCTTCAGATCGGCCAAGGATTCGCTGAGCTGTCCAAAGAGATGTTGTCTGCGGGAGATATTTCAGTTTCGTTGACATCAGATTTTGTTCCAGCTCTCTTGCCTCAACATATCCATGATTTCGCTACCTCACATGAACTTCCGGTTTCCGAGGTTATGGTTTTCGTTGCTGTGCGCGAGGCAGCTATTCAACGACTGTTTTCACATCATGCTTGGCTTCGTAATGAAGTTGCAGATTCCATTGCTCGTTATGCACGTGGAATCTCGATCGATCACGATCACATCAAGCAGGCAATGGAAGGGATTGATCCAAGCGATCCCGAAAGTATGCAACAGCTCATGAGTTCTGGAGTTTTCCAAACTCCCACCACGCCAGAACAGCAAAATGCACTCAACGCACTCGAGCTCACCCTCGCAATCGTCGAAGGCTGGGTGTCATATGTGAGCAGTGAAGCAATCGGTAATCGATTGGGCAGTGCCGCAGCTCTTGTTGAAACCTTCAATCGCCGCAGAGCTAGCGGAGGACCTGCGGAGAAGGCATTCGCCAATTTGGTAGGCCTCGAATTGCGACCAAGGCTTGTGCGCGATGCCATGAGTTTTTGGGCTGCAGTTACGGCTGAACTTGGGGTTGCGAAACGTGATGAGATTTTGAATCACCCTGACTTCTTGCCAACGCTAGAAGATCTGACTGACCCAGACAGTTTTCTTGCACGACTGTCTGCCGAATAATTTCACCGCAGACATAGATCAGCGCCCGGGCACTTGATGACAAGTGGCCGGGCGCTGATTCGGATTTGGGTGAGGCTTATGCCTTGCCAAGGATCAAGTTGACGCGGGTGCCGCAGGTTGGGCAGATGCCTTTGCCTGAACGACGGTTGGTCTTCTCGTTGACGGCAACTTCGAGTTCCATCATCGGGGTCTTTGCTTTGCACTTCACGCAGTACGGGGTGCCCTGAACGGTATCTGCCACGGTTCCTCCAATTTCGGATGGGGCCACCGCGGGGGTGTCGCCCACTGCCCAGGCTTTCTGAGCAGGCTCAAGGTAACCGTTTTTGAGGCTAATTCCTGCATAACACGGCGCAGATGCCCGAAAAATCCGTTTTTATTCTGGATTGTGAGGCAAATGTGAGGGGATAAGTCCAAATCCGCTCCGCAATTCAGGAAATCTCCCGCATGTCGAAAGGGGACATGTGAGGGTCGCAGGTGAGCAGAAATGAGTGTTGCCGGCTGGAAACGGGTGCGGTTTGACCCTGCTACCGCATTGGTGTGGCGAAGTGATGGAAGTTTGGTGATCGGGTTCAACGATCTCGAAACCTCTCACGCACTGCATATCTGCGAACATCCCAAACTCATTGCCACGTGGTTGACCCTCTTTGATGGAAGTCGCAGTGGGCATGAACTTTTGCGCAGTGCGCTTGCGATGGGTGTGCCTTTGACCCAGGCGACGGCCGTCATGGGTGCACTCGCGGAGGCTGGGCATATGTATGAGGTGACGAGTGTGGCGCCAGCGGGTTCAGCGAGTACAGCACACCGAGAACTTCGAGTGGGTGCGCGGATGTACGGGCTGCCGCTCGAGGAATTTACGAGCCGAACTGTCGACCACCGGATTTTGGTGTTGGGTAGCGGCTCACTAGCTGCGGCGATCTTCACTGATCTTCGTCAGACGTTTGCCCATGTTGGCTGGCAACCAGATTCCACAGCTCGCATTCGACCTGAAGATGCCGTCGGTTCACTCGCTTCAGCGGAGATTGGGCGGCCCTGGTTTCAACTCGAACAACCTCAGTCTCAACCCACTTTGGTGATTGCAGTGGGCGATGTGCTCGATGTGAGCAGTCTCGTCGACAGTTTTCCCGACTGCGCTCTCCTGCCAGTAGTCGCCCACCAACACCGCTTTGCCATTGGCCCACTACTCGAAACGTCTGTGAGTTTGTGTGCTCGATGTATTCACCACAATCGAATGGCGGCGGACGGTGAATGGAGCTTTGCCATCACTCAACTCACTCACCACAAACGCGCATTACCTATCCATTCAGTTCGACACATCAACAATGTGGCGAGCACTGTCACCCTCCATGTTGATTTCCTGCTCCGAAACAATGCAACCTTTGGGTTGTTGTCTGAGAGTTTTGAACTCATCCCGCCGAATCCATTGTGGCGCCGGAGATCCTGGCAACAAGTAGAAGGGTGCAACTGTCTTTCCGGCCTCAACGAATCTCAAAGTGTGGAGTAGAACAAATCGCAGGACAATTAGGTCATGGCTGAAATTCCTGACAATGCGATCTCACGTGGTTTGAAACTTGCCTCCCTCCCATTGGGAATGGCAGGTCGAGCTGCAAGCAGTGTTGGAAAACGTGTCGTCGGTAGGGCAACAGACGAAATCACCGCAGAGTTTCAAGCGAAGACTGCGGAACAGATTTTTTCTATCTTGGGAGAACTCAAAGGTGGCGCAATGAAGATGGGGCAGGCGCTGTCCATCTTTGAATCCGCATTGCCTGAAGAAATCGCCGCTCCATATCGCGCGACGTTGACCAAACTTCAAGACTCTGCTCCCCCAATGCCCGAGTCCACTGTCAATGACGCGATGGCAAACGGACTTGGCGCAAACTGGCGTGAAAAGTTTGCATCGTTCAACATGGTTCCCGCTGCAGCTGCATCCATTGGACAGGTGCATCGCGCAACGTGGCACGACGGGCGTGAAGTTGCAGTCAAGATCCAATATCCCGGCGCCGCAAAAGCAATCGATGCTGATGTTAAGCAAGCAACTCGTGTCGGAAAACTTGTTGGACTCCTTGCTCCTGGTCTAGATATGCAGCCGCTGCTTGATGAAATTCGCGATCGCATCATTGATGAACTCGATTACATTCGCGAAGCAAAAGTGCAACGAGCATTTGCTGCAGCCTTTGAGGATGATCCTGAGTTCGCAATTCCACACGTAGTCGTCTCCTCCCCCAGCATCATTGTGACTGAGTGGCTTGACGGCACCCCGCTCTCCAAAATCATCACAGATGGAACACAAGAACAACGAAATCGCGCGGGATTGCTCTATGAACGATTCCTGCTATCCGCGCCCGGCCGTTGTGGCTATTTGCATTCAGATCCACATCCTGGCAATTTCCGAATGACCGCTGACGGAAAACTAGGAGTGCTCGACTTTGGAGCTGTTGCCCATCTACCTGAGGGTTTGCCGTACTCGCTCGGTGCTTTGCTAAGAGTCTCGCTGTATGGAAATGCTGAAGATGTTTTACAAGGTCTACGCGATGAAGGTTTTGTTTTGCCTGGAATCGATATTGATGCAGAAGCTCTTCATGATTACTTAGCGCCTTTTGCAATGCCTGCCGAACCTGAAACGTTTACATTCACACGTGATTGGATGCGCGAACAATTCTCGCGAATCAACGATCCGCGAAATCCTGATTTCACCATTGGACTCAAAATCAACTTGCCACCTTCATACATGTTGATTCATCGAGTATGGCTTGGATCCATTGGTGTGCTGTGTCAGATTGACTGCACCATTCCAGCTCGCGGTGAAATCGAACGCTGGGTACCGGGATTCGTCAAAGTTTAGAAAAGTGGTCGACCTCGAGCTGCAATGAAATTCCTCAAACGTCAAAGTTTGAAAAATCTCTTAGTAAATGCTCTTGACACAAAACCGAACCGAACTTAACCTGACTGCACATTAGGGGGAACTATGAAACCAAATCGGTTTTTTCAAAAACTTTTCATTTTGACATTGTTTGTTCGTTTTGCAAATCTAACACTAATCACCACTACAGCAAGCGCCTCGCAACCATGTTCAGGTACCGCCAGTAACAGGTTTGCAGGCGCTTCTACAAGCACTTACAGTCAAAACATTTTCGGAGTTAGAGCACTAATCACAAAGAATATCCCTGCAATCTGCACTTCGAACTCGGGCAGTTTTGGAGCGTCACTTATCTGGTCAATGATTACTGCCAAGTCCATTTCATACTCATCAACCTCAGCTGCTGACGGTTGGGCGCAATCCGGTTACGCGAATATCGGTTATCAATTCGGAGAACCTGTAACCGGCATCGTGACATTTTCACAATGGACTAAATCCTGTAAGAGCTACTTAAACTGCACTGGATCAGAGGTAGTCACGACATATAAAGCCGAATTAACCAACATTCAGTATCACGACAGCAGTGGGAATCTGCATTTTGCCAATTTAGGGCCGATATTCATTTCCAGCAGCACACCGCGCAGCCACGTTTCTAAGTGGAATCCAACTTCGGGCGGTACCGGACTTCGCATTTGGACTGACCCAATCAATTGAAATCTGAAAACATCTCTTGCGCACAATCAGGAAAATCACTGAAAAGGAAAGTTCATGTTTAATCCACGTTTTCTCGGTACGTTTCTACTTCTCTCTATCGTCATGGGAACAAGTTTTGCCTATGCCAACACTTTTGAACCATCCTCAACTACGCAGCACATCAATCCAAATGCATCAGAAATTGCGAATTCAGTATTTTCAGAAGCTGTTATAAAACGTGCCGAAATGCTCGGCATACATCTTGATCAGAATGTAAAAGTTGCGAAGAACTTAGATGTTCTTCAGGATATTTTGGGTCGAATAAATGCACCATCGAATGGGTCAACAATTGTTAGTGCGATTCACGCCAATGCAACTGTTGATGACTATGGCAAAGGTGATGAAAAGAGTGGTGAAATCAAACTACTCATCGATAACCGTCCCGTATGGGCCTTGCATATCACAGGTATTGATACACCTCATTACGGGCCAGTGGGGTCAATTTCAACAACGAAAGAGACAGAATACGTAGTCTTATATGACTCGCTAACAGGCGATTTTCTCAGTGCAACTTCCGTTTCTTGATCTGTTTAGAAATTCTTGTTGATAGTGAAAATGGCATCACTGAACAAATGGGCCTTTGCTGCATTAACACCTTGAATATTAAGTAACTCTTCACGCGTCTTTGGTGTGAATTCCGCGATCGCACGTAGTGTCTGATCGGTGAAAACTAGCCAGGGCAAAACACCCATCTCTTGCGCAACCTGATCTCGCCACTGCATAAGTGCAGAGATAAGTTCAGAGTTTGCAGTAGACGGACATGCATTGCAACGTTGAACTGCAACCTCGGAAGAATCAGTTAATCCACGACCGCAGATTCGACACACGTGTGGCGTTGGTGGAACTGGAACTTCTAGTGCAGTTCCTCTGCTAATGGTTGCAACTTCAGCAATAGAGAAATCGATATCAGCTGATTGAATATCTCGTAAGAATCGCGACGGCATTGATGTTGAGTTCTGGGAACCGCGTCGAATGTTTGGCCACGAAAGTTGTACGGAATTCTTTGCGCGGGTGATCGCGACATAGAGCAGTCGACGTTCCTCTGCGATCGCTGCCGGTGTAACAGCAAGAGCATATGGAACAACGTCATCTGCAAGTCCAGGAACAAACACATAGTCCCATTCCAAACCTTTCGCAGCATGCATCGTGGCAAGTGTTACGGCAGCAGCTGAAGGCACTTGTTGCATAGTCGCACGCTGCGAAATTTCGTCGAGGAAATCTTTAACCGTGGAACGAGGATTGGATGCCAATAAATCGTCAGCCAAAACGACTAAACCGCTGAGAGCCTCCCACACACTTTTAGTTTCGGCGGATCCCAATGGTGGTCGTTCCGTCCAGCCACACGATTGACACACACTGCGCACGAGTTCAGAAAGATTGCTAAGAACTTCGGAATCGGATTCAACTTTAAGCGCGAGAAGTGCCTGTTTGATCTCACGACGTTCAAAGAACTTCGAAGAGCCTTTGACAATGAAGGGGATTCGCAAATTGTCCAATGCTGATTCGATTGCAACTGTGAGAGAGTTAACGCGAACCAATACTGCAATTTCTCTCGGATCGATCCCTACAGCAAGGAGTTTCGAAATTCCCGCTGCGATACCTGCAGCCTCTGCTGCTTCATCGGAATAGTTCACAACCGAGATAGATCCTTGTTCAGCAATTT
>JBEBBR010000013.1:0-15928 GCA_041158285.1 Actinomycetota bacterium | reverse complement strand
CAATTGGCATTAATGCTTTGATGCTTTTAGTCACCGACAACATCAGTGACTCTCTCACCATTGATGGTTTTTGGTGGGCAGCTGCAACATCAATCGTCATCGGAGTTTCGTCCGCAATCATCAACAGCATTATCAACAAAGCTAAGTAGTCCGACTAATCATGGAACGCAGCCACGAACCCGGTGAGTTCTACCTCTTCAATGGAGTTGGCCCTCACCCAAAGCCGTGGCCCCAAGGTGCCCAATACGATCATGAGTTACTGAAACACGGCGACAGTAGAAATATCGAAGATCGCTTTCGATATCTGACAGTGGATGCCATTCGATCTCAGCTTGATGAAACCCGTTTACCAGTTGAGGTCGCAATTGAAAACTGGCAACATGATTTGAATATTGGTTCGCTGGTTCGCACATCCAACGCTTTCAACGTAAATGCGATTCACATCATCGGCAACAAGCGATGGAATCAACATGGTGCATTAATGACTGACAAATATATGCATCTCATTCATCACGCTAGCGTTGAAGAATTCCTTGCAGATTGTTCTGAGCGCGAGCTTCCCGTAATTGGCATCGACAATGTTCCAGGAGCGCAGCCCATCGAGACTGCAACATTCCCCCGACGATGTGTGTTGGTTTTTGGAAATGAAGGTTTGGGTTTAACTGACGAAGCAATCGCAGGTTGCTCACAAAGTTATTTCATTACACAGTCAGGCTCTGTCAGGTCGATGAATGCATCTGCAGCAGGAGCCATCGCACTCTATGCATGGAGACAGCAATCATGAACAATGCACCCGAAAACACCAGCAACGCCCACCACTGGGACTCGATCTTTGCTTCTAAAGGGCAGGATGTGAGTTGGTGGCAGGCGGAGGATGATTTATGGCTTGACGTTGTGATGCCGCTGCTTCACGACAAAACCACGCACATTGCTGACATCGGATCAGGCACTTCGCTGTTTCTCGAATCACTTGGGCACAAAGGATTCACGAATCTCACTGCCGTAGATATTTCACATGAAGCATTAACAGCGCTCCACAATCGTGCGAGCCACGTTGGCGTCACAATCAATACGATCACCACAGATATTTCTCAGCTTGAAGTTCCACACCTCATTGACTTGTGGCATGACCGAGCTGTTTTTCATTTCATGAATACACCAGCGGCTCAACTCGCATACAAAAATTCCTTACTTCGAAATACGGCTGTAGGCAGTCTCGCCGTGATCTCCACTTTCTCCGAGAACGGTCCGCTCCAATGCAGCGGGTTAGATGTTGCACGGTGGGGTGCAAATGATTTAGCAAATTTCTTTGCTCCAGAATTCGTCGCGATCAACTCCGGAACTCGAAACCACACAACTCCTTGGGATTCGGAACAAAACTTCACTTGGATTCAACTCAAAAGAGTGATTTAGCACAAGATGAATCAGTCGCTTATTGAATTCACCATTCTTGCTGGACTCCTGGTATTGGTTCCAGGACTAGACACTGCTCTCATCATTCGTGCCACATTGCGCGCATCAACGAAAGCCGCTTTTGCTACAGGATTCGGTATCTCCTGTGGCCTATTCATCTGGGCACTGCTTGTCACTGCCGGACTCACCCAACTTCTCACCACATACCCGACACTCAATACAGTCCTTGAATTCATCGGCGCAGGCTATATGGGATGGCTTGGTATCAAACTTTTGAAATCGTCATTCGGATCATCACCAGGAAATGTCGAAGAAGCAGAGATTCCTACTGCGACATCCAATTGGTCTTATTTCCGTGTTGGGCTGATGACTAATTTGCTCAATCCAAAAGCTGCTGCTTTTTACATTGCTGTCTTGCCACCATTTATTCCAAGCACGATGTCGCTCATTGCAGGTGGCCTCACACTTGCAGCCATCCATGCGGTCGAGACGATGCTCTGGTTTGTCGTTTTGATTCTCGCAGGCGCCGCCATTCGCCCATGGCTAGCCAAACCTCAAACTTCTCGTTGGATTGATCGCATTACTGGTGTCGCACTAATTGGATTTGGACTTCGAATTCTCGTGACCTAGGTCCGATTTGCACTCCATGTATGCCACGCTACGCCCATGGAAGACGACCTAGACCTACAGATTTTGCGACTACTGGCTGTAGATGGCCGTATGTCATTTGCGGACATTGCTCGTGAGACTGGACTATCTACTTCCGCACTGCATCAACGTGTGAAGCGACTGGAAACTCGTGGAGTGATCTCTGGCTACGCCGCACAAATTGATCATCGCGCTGTTGGACTTCCACTCACAGCATTTGTTTCGTTGACCCCTATAGATCCCGCAGCGCCAGATGAGGTTGCAGATCAGCTCAAAGATATTCCAGAAATCGAATCCTGCTGGTCGGTTGCTGGAGCTGAGTCATACATTCTCAAAGTGAGAGTTGCAGAGCCAACAGATCTCGAAAGTTTATTGGGCAAAATTCGAAGTGCTGCACAAGTTTCTACTCAAACAACAGTGGTGCTTTCGACTCCTTATGAGAATCGGCCACCAGCAATTTAAAGTTACTTAGCCATCTCAGTTGCGACAGCAGCAGCAAAAGTATCAACGTCCTCTTCGGTTGTATCCCAAGAACACATCCAACGCACTTCACCAGTCTGCTGATCCCATGTGTAAAAACGGAACTGCTTCTGGAGTCTTTCAGTAACTGCTGCAGGAAGAATTGCAAACACGGCATTAGCTTCCGTTGGGCGAACGACAGTGACGCCATCAATCTTGCGAACAGCCGCTTCGAGGCGACGAGCCATGGAGTTCGAATGTTCAGCGTTACGCAACCATAAGTCGTTTTCGAGAAGAGCCACAAGTTGGGCACTGATGAAACGCATCTTGCTAGCAAGTTGCATACTTGATTTGCGAACAAATCCGATTCCAGGCATCGCCGCTGGGTTGAGGGCAATCACAGCTTCAGCACCGAAGGCGCCATTCTTAGTGCCACCAAATGAAATGGCATCCACACCTGCATCTGTTGTGAACGCGCGAAGTGGAACACCCAAACTTGCTGCAGCATTAGCGATACGTGCACCATCGAGATGAACGCGCATTCCAAGTGAATGTGCGTGATCGCAAATCGCTTTGATTTCGTCTACCGAGTAGACGGTTCCCATTTCGGTGGATTGAGTGATTGAGACGACTGAAGGCTGGGCGCGATGCACATCGCCAAATCCATAGGCCTGCAGGTCGATCAATTCCGGAGTGAGTTTTCCAAGCGGAGTTGGAACAGTCCACAACTTGATGTTGCCAACCTTCTCGGGTGCGCCACCTTCGTCCACATTGATGTGAGCAGAAGCTGCACAGATGACTGCTTCCCAGGAGTTAGACATTGCCTGAATTGCGCTGACGTTTGCGCCAGTGCCATTGAATACTGGGAAAACCTCGGCTTGTTCACCAAAGTGCTGTCGCACCAACTGACCAAGATGAGCGGTGGTCGTGTCGTCGCCGTATGCACCTTGATGGCCAGTGTTGGCTGCTAAAACCGCGGCCACAACTTCTGGGTGTGCGGCTGCGTAGTTGTCGCTAGCAAAGCCACGCCATACAGGTTGTGTCGTCATAGAGAACTCCTTGTACTTCAGCCAGTGATCCCGGCAACAGCGGCAATAGTAGGGCTTAGTTTGGTTCGGAGTGCTTCGTAGAAAACATTAAGAGGGAACTCATCTGGCATGACGGCATCGACCAAATGTTTGAGTTCGCCTTCAACTGGCAGAGCATCGACACCCTTTGCCCAAGTAGATGCTGGGTGTGGTTCGACCCACGTGGAAACAAATTCATATGCCGCTAGCCAGTGGGCCAATCGAGAACGATCAATGCCATCGCGATAGAGCTCTTCAACAGCATCACACAACTCCACAATGCTGTCGTTTACTTTGTTCCAGTCAATGGTGAGTGTGTTGTTTGTCCAACGCAAGACATCGTGTCGGTGTAGCCACGCAAAAATGATCTGGCCGCCCAAGCCGTCATAGTTGCGAACTCGATCGCCTGTGGTTGGGAATCTAAAAAGTCGATCGAACAAAATCGCGTACCGAATAAATCGACTGAAGTAGATGCCTTCGGTTTCGAGGCGAATGGTTTCGCGGAAAGTATTGAGGTCACAGCGAAGTTCTTCGAGGGCATACATCCAAAATGGCATTCGTTGTTTGATCATGAATGGATCAAACGGAAGATCTCCATGACTGTGGGCGCGATCGTGAATCAAGTCCCACAACACAAAAGTTTCTTGTGCCAGTTTTTGATCACTCAAGAGCATTTCTGCATCTGCAGGCAAAGCGAGCTTCAGAATACCGACGGACTCTTTTGAGATTTTGCGGAAACGTGCAGCTTCTCGATCGCAGAAAATGCCTCCCCAATAAAACTGCGCGGTCTCACGAGTTGCAACAGTCTCCGGGAAAAGTACAGCCGAATGAGTGTCGTAACCCTTGGTGAATCCGACAAACTCAATTGGCACAAATGCAGGGTTCTTATACGTAGTTGCTTCTTGTTCAGCCAACCAATCTGGCCAGAAAGTATTAGTAATTACAGCTTCAAAGTTTCGGTTTGGATTTCCGTTTTGGGTGTACATCGGAAAAACAACAAGGTTCTTTACGCCATCGACGCGATCAAGGTCAGGGCGGAAAAGTTGGAGTGAGTCATAGAAGTCTGGGACTGTGAACCCGCCATCAATCCATCGTTGAATATCAACATTGGTTGCGACTAAATGGTCATGCTGATGAGCGAAGAATGGCAGCAAATCAGTGATGGCCTGCTTCATCTGGAGTGCCGCTTTTGTCGCCACCTCACTGCTATGAACATTGAGATCGATGGATCCATCTTTTGATTGCATCGTTCGAAGAGTTTCGACTGCATCGACTAAAGAGATCCACGCGGCCGTTTGCACAATCTCATGCTGTGGCTTTGAGTGAATTCCTTCATCGTTTCGAGTCGCAGCCCAAGTCAGCAAATTGACCCACAAAGTTTCGTGGTCAAGGTCAGCAATGGAATCATCACCGAATAAATCTGAATCTGCCAACACGACTACACGTCCAGCCCCAGCTTTCGATGTCATGACAAGTGGCGCAGATGCTGGAGTTGCCACCGCAGAACTTTGGAAAAGTACATCAGTGACATCTTTGGTTCCAGCGATAGCGCTGAGAGTTCCGGCGCGATAAAAGCATGCGTTGGTGCTGCCTGCGAGAACATCGACTGTCGAAGAAATTTGTGGTTCACCGATTACCCAGGTAGCGACATCTTTGTGGCAGTGAGTTGGATCTTGGACAGTGGCGTTGTGAATTTCGATACCAAAACGACGCGCCAACTCGGCGTGTGAATTGGAATATTTCGGTTGTTCAGTTTCACCGAAAATGATCAAACCGCCACCGTTTCGTACGAACTTCTCAAGTGCTTCTAGTTCAGCTTCGGAAAGTTTGGTGGCACCAGTTTTGGTGGTCGCCTCCCATTCTGGGTCAGAACCGTGTGGCAGCACGACGACGTCCGCACCCTCGAGGGCTTTATCGGTAAGTAAGCCCTCGGGATGTGCCGTAAACACGAAACCCGCATTCGTGGCGACTGCCGCGGCGCGCACATAGCCTGCATCGGCCGGATTGTGAGGATTCATTGCCACTGCGGCCTCGGGACGAATCGCCCAGGCAGCATTGTGGGCTTCATCGAACAAAATTCGACCAATATTCGGCATTGAACAGTCCTCACGGGATTATTTACGGTGATTTAGTCTCGAAAGCGTACATTATTCGTCAGATACCCCTCAACCTTTGCGGTTTAGACTTCAGCTCTATCTCGGGAGGTCGCAATGAGTTCGAACCAGATTGATTTTTACGGTGCAGAGTGGTGTGGCGATTGCCGCCGCAGCAAGCGACTGCTCACCCACCTTGGAGTCGAGTTCAACTACCTCGATGTTGAGCATGACGAAGCGGCCCAAGCCAAAGCAATCGAACTCACTGGCCGGCAGTCAATTCCCGTTATTGTGTTCAGTGATGGCACCCAATTGATTGAGCCATCTGATCCAGAACTGACCGCAAAACTTCAGTCGCTCAATCTTGTGAAGTAATGCAGAAACTGAACATCTTTGCGACCGCCGAGGAAACTCGCATTGCCGTTGCCAAAGTAGTTTTTGCTGAAATTCAAACTCTCCTTAGCACTCAACCCTCCGTGCACATCGCACTAACAGGGGGAAGTGATGGCGCGGCAATTACCGAATTCCTCGATCGTGAGCTTCGTTCTATTTCGGCATTCCCACATTCGATTCACCTCTGGTGGAGTGATGAACGGTTCGTTGAACTAGACGATTCACAACGTAATGATGTGGAACTCGTACATTTACAAAAATCACATGGGAGCAATCCGGCGCTCGTCATCCATCGAGCCCCTGCCCCATCTCAGGTGGCTGACATTTCTCAGGCTGTTCAAATATGGCGGCAGGAATTTGATGAAGCGTGCATTGATATCGCCGTCGTAGGTGTTGGGCCAGACGGACATATTGCCTCTTTGTTTCCAGGTTTATGGAACACATCAGAAACAGCAGATTTCCTTGCGGTCACGAATTCACCGAAACCACCAGCTCGAAGACTTACGATGAGTTTCGGTCTGCTCTCTCGCACCAAGCACATCATCATCGCAGGAACAGGATCAGTAAAAGCTCCAATTTTCGGTGCAGCTGTTTCCAAGGATTTCGAACTTCCGGTCACACACCTTCTTAACTTGCCTCAAGCACACTTATATTTAGATACATCAGCCGCAGCAAACATCGACAACACATCTGCACACCTCACTACGGAGAAATCATGACAACTTCAATTCCAACAATTGCAATGGTCGGACTTGGCCGTATGGGTGCAAACATTGTGCGTCGCCTTCAACGCAATGGCATCACCACAGTTGCGTATGACATCAACCCAGAATCCGCTGAGGCACTCAAGAGCGAAGGTGCAATTCCTGCTGCAACATTGGCAGACATAGCAACGCTCATGCCTGCACCTCGAACCGTATGGATCATGGTTCCTGCGTCAGTTACCAACCAAACAATTGAAGCTGTTGCTCAACATCTAGAAGCAGGTGACACCATCATTGATGGTGGAAACAGTTACTACAAAAACGATCTTGCAAACGCCGCAAAACTTGCAGAACGCGGAATTAATTTTGTTGATGTCGGAACCAGCGGTGGCGTTTATGGACTTGAGCGCGGCTACAGCCTGATGATTGGTGGGGATAAAAAAGTTGTTGCATCTCTCACCCCTATCTTTGAAGCGCTAGCTCCTGGCTTTGAAAGTGCTGATCGCACTCCGGGTCGAACTGGTGATCTCGAAACTTGTGAAAAGGGATTCCAGTGGTGTGGACCAGTTGGTGCTGGTCATTACGTCAAGATGATTCACAATGGAATCGAGTACGGAATGATGGCTGCATTCGCAGAAGGTTTGGCAATTTTTGAATCTGCCAAAGACTCTCAGGCCGGTTACGACATTGATATTCCGGCAGTGACTGAAGTGTGGCGTCGCGGAAGTGTGGTCGCTTCATGGCTGCTCGACCTGACCGCACAAGCGCTCGTTGAATCCAAGGATCTAGGCGAATACGCAACCGCAGTTTCAGACAGTGGCGAAGGTCGCTGGACAGTTGAAGCAGCAATCGAAAACGGCATCCCTGCCCATGTTTTGAGTGCAGCGTTGTATTCACGATTCGCATCTCGTGACAATGACGATTACTCAAACCGAGTTCTCAATGCAATGCGATACAAATTCGGCGGTCACAATGAAAATCCAAAGGCATCTTCATAATGAAAGCTGATGCACTTGTTCTTTTTGGCGCCACAGGTGACCTTGCAAAAAAGAAGCTCTTCCCCGCTTTGTATCGAATGCAGCTCAACAATGAGTTAGACATTCCAGTTGTTGGAGTTGCCTCGACTCGATGGACTCAAGAAGAGTTCAAAAATAACGCGGTCAGTGCGATTCGACTTGCAGTTAAAGATATCGATGAAAAGGTTCTCGATACTTTAATCTCGTCAATGAAACTTGTGATTGGTGACTACCGCGAGGCTGACACATTCCAACAATTGAAAACTGCTATTGGTGATGCTTCACTCACAGTGTTTTACCTAGCGATTGCACCAGACATGTTCTCTTCTGTTACGAATGGTTTGGCGTCTGCGGGATTAGCGGCAAATGCACGACTAGTGGTTGAGAAACCTTTTGGTCGAGATTTGGCTAGTGCACGTGAACTCAACGAATCTCTTCAACATGTGGTTCGCGAAGATCAGTTGTACCGAATCGATCACTACCTCGGAAAAGAATCAGTTGAGGATTTGCTCGTCTTTAGGTTCGCCAATACTTTGTTCGAACCTGTGTGGAATCGTAATTACATTTCCAATATTCAGATCACTATGTTTGAGGCATTCGGCGTTGAGGGTCGCGGCCGTTTCTATGACGGTGTTGGTGCGATTCGAGACGTTCTTCAAAACCACCTTCTACAAGTCCTTGCCATGCTGACAATGGAACCGCCAACCGATCTCTCACCAGAATCACTTCAAAACGAAAAAATCAAAGTGCTTTCGGCAGTTCGTCCAATCGCACCACGCGATGCGGTCCGAGGTCGATACAACGGATATCTTTCAGAAGACGGTGTAGCTGCAGATTCTGATGTCGAAACATTCACAGCAATGCGTTTGTTCATCGACAACTGGCGTTGGGCTGGAGTTCCAATCTTTCTGCGTACCGGCAAGAAGATGGCAGTGACGACACTCGAAGCAGTTGTTGAATTCAAACAACCACCTCGCATGTTGTTTGCCACTGAAAGCGATATTCACCCCGAACCGAATGTGCTTCGTTTCCGACTCGGCAGCGGGGACGGTGTGGATGTGTTGCTTCAGGTCAAAGCTCCTGGTGCTGACCTCGTCACATCTCCAGTTGAACTCTCCGTTGAGTTCTCGGCTGCACTCGGCAATCGCAAAGAAGCATACGAACGCTTACTTGATGCCGCGATCGAAGGCGACCATTTCCGATTCACTCGCATCGACGCTGTTTTGCAATCCTGGGCAATTTTGGAAGACGTGTTGAAGGATCCTTCACCTATCGAAACATACGATGCCGGCAGTTGGGGACCTCAATGTTCTGACGATCTCATCAAGGATGTTGGCGGCTGGAATAAGGTCCATAATTGGCCCTCAGCGACATAATTTCGGTGGTGGGTGTAGAAAAATCTTCTACTCTCATTGCGTAAATCCCGACTATGCGCAATTGCCGAAGGTCGTGAGTAAAACTACATACTGCGTTAATACGCTCAGTAGGTAGCACCACGAACGAACAGGGAAAGCATGTCTGAGACTTTTCAATTCAAAGTTCTCGTAGTCGAGGATGAAGAATTCACCCGAACAATGATTTCTCAGTATCTTTCAATGGTCGGAATGACTATCAAGTCTGTGAGTTCAGTCAAAGAAGCGTTACAAATCATCGACGAATTCGATCCCAATGTTGTGGTGTCCGACCTCGACTTAGGCCCCGGTCCAGATGGTGCGGATTTACTCACTCGAGTGCATCAGGAACGCCCTTGGGTTGGTCTCGTCGTGCTCTCCTCTCATGCCTCACCGACACTGGCCATTCCGACTGGCACTCGGATTCCAGATCGTGCGATCTACATGGTCAAGTCGGACCTACGCGATACGGCAGAACTTGTCGAGGCAATTCAGAGCTCGATTAAGGCCGTCCCAGTAACCCAGACCAACGACCACCTCCATGACAAGAGCCGCCTGGTGATCTCATCAGCGCAAGGAGAAATTCTGCGTTTGATGTCTGAAGGACTTTCTAACGCTGCCATTGCCAAACGTCGTGGAGTAACTCTGCGTGCTGCTGAGAGTCTCGTGCAACGAACCATTGCAGCACTTGGAATTCAACCAAACCCAGAGACAAATCCGCGCGTACTTGCAGTGCGAATGTGGCAACAAGGCCGCGTAACTATTAAATAGTTTTGTTGAGCTGTTTGTAAGCGACAGCTGGATCGAATCCAAACGGTAGTTCGAGGCGCTGTTCGTTCATCAAAGTTTCGTTTTGCAAAATATCAATCGTTGATGCATCGGCGACGATAACTCCACCGGACAAGATGACAGACCGTGGACATAGTTCGAGTGCATATGGCAAGTCATGAGTCACCATCAACAACGTGATGGACAGTGAACGCAGAATTTCTGCGAGTTCACGCCGGCTTGCTGGATCAAGATTTGAGCTAGGTTCATCGAGGATCAAGATCTCAGGCTTCATTGCAAGGACAGTCGCTAGAGCTACTCGACGTCGTTGACCGAATGACAAGTGATGTGGTGCGCGGTCAGCAAATTCCAACATACCAACTTGAGTGAGCGCTTCATCTACGCGTGCGGTGAGTTCGTCCCCACGGATTCCCATGTTGTGTGGACCAAAAGCAACATCTTCTCGAACGGTCGGCATGAACAATTGATCATCAGGATCCTGAAAAACAATTCCTACTCGACGTCGAATTTCTTTGAGAGACTTTTTGTCACTCGGATCGATTTTCAAACCTGCGACCGAAACGCTGCCGTGCCCAGAATGCAAAATTCCATTCAGATGCATAACAAGCGTGGTTTTGCCAGCCCCATTAGGACCTAGCAACGCTACGCGTTCATTCTGGTGAATATGCAGGTTGACTCCAAAGAGTGCTTGATGTCCATCAGGATAAGCAAAAGCAACTTCTTTAAGTTCCAAGACTGGAATACTCATAATGAAATCCTCACTATCAAAATAACTAAAGCCAGTAATGGAAGTAACGAAGCCTGAAGCCAAACAGACAGGGGAAGCGCTGGAAGAGTTGGAGCTGGCAAAACGCCGTCATAACCACGTGACATCATCGCAAGATGCACGCGCTCCCCTCTTTCATAGGATCGAATAAATAGCGCTCCAGCAGTTTGGGCAATGATCCCCCACTGCTTTGGCCCAGTTGCATCAAAACCACGAGACTCACGCGAAATCTTCATGCGACGAAGTTCGTCGGTGACGACAGCTGAGTAGCGAAGCATGAATGTTGCAATTTGAATCAACATAGAAGGAACTCGCAATCGTTCTAGTCCCATCAAAATATCTCGAGCAGGTGTAGTGGCTGACAAGACGATGGATGTCAGCACTCCAATTGTGCCTTTAGCCAGAATGCCAAAACCAGCATTAAAACCTGCTTCAGACACTGTTATTCCCGCAATTTCGATCATCGGCGCTGGACCTACGAATGGCATGATGACTGCGAATAGAACAAATGGAATTTCTACAATCATTCGCGATAAGACTTTGGATAGCGGAAGTCGAGCAATCATCACAACGACAAAAAGTAGCGCTGCATAAAGTGCAAAATTCAGATAAAAGTTTGCTGGTGTAAAAACAGCTACGAATATGAAACTAATTGCACTTACGAGTTTGACGTGTGGAGCCAATTCATGGATTGAAGTATGTCGGTGAATGTATAGATGATCACCGAGTTGATGACCATGTTCGTGAAGTTCTTCAGCCACGTGACGTATCTACTTCATCCGAAGTGTCTTGAGGCTTTCGCACCCACCAGGTCAAGCCGACACCGAACAATCCAGTCACAGCCACACCGGTCAAACCTGCGACGGCAACAGAAAGACGTTCGTTTTCAATTCCAGCGAAGGAGTAACCTGCAAGAGGTGAGCCGTTGGTTGCGGACTCTTCGGCATCATCAATAAAACCGATGTCATGTGCAACTCGTTCAAGGCCATCTGGATCTGCAGAAGCGTAGAAACTCACTCCTGCAGCAAGAAATGCACAGAGCAACGACACAATGATGATGAACTTCTTGAGTGACATTAAGACTGAACCTCAACATTTTTGATGGTGAGGTTAGCTTTAGGAAGTAATTCACGTGCGCCATAAACCAAGTCTGGACGAGTCGCGAGCACTGCACTGACAGTGAGTGCAGTGATGATCCCCTCACCGATTCCGATGAGTACATGAACTCCAACCATGGCTGTGAGCACAGAAGCTGTTTCGAAAATTCCGGTGCCACCTAGGGCGTACTGAACGACGAATCCAAGAGCAGAAAGTGGCACAGTCATGAACGCTGCAAGGCCACTTGCAATCACAACACCGAGGTGAGACTTAGGCATAACTTTTGTCATGCCGCGGAAAATAAACCAGCCACCAAGAACTGTGATGACACCCATATTCACTAGGTTGAGACCAAGCGCGCTTAATCCGCCATCAGCGAAGATCAAGGCTTGCAGAGACAGCACTACCGTCAATGCCAAGAGTCCTGGCCATCGTCCAATCAAAATAGCAGCGAGGGCGCCACCTAAAAGATGTCCACTCGTTCCAGCGACGATCGGAAAGTTCAACATTTGCACAGCAAAAATAAAAACTGCGGCGAGTCCAGCCATTGGCGCAACTTGGTTATCCAATTTTCCGCGTGCTTGCTTGAGGGCGACGGCAACCGTTCCGGCAGCAAGAATGCCCGCACCGAGTGAGACAGGCGCGTTGATGAATCCATCTGGGATATGCATGGCTTGCTGGTTTCCTCGATTTTTCTGATTTCGGTTATGACAAGTCTTTTGCACTTGCAAAAGCATTGCAATAAGCATAAACCGTGGGGGCAGATTTAGCGAGTTTTACGCTCAGAATTGAGGTAGGCATACCCCACCGCGAGGCTTGCAGCCACCATAATCCAGAGCTGATACGGCACAAAGAACGCTGTCGCCGCTGGCGAAAACGCAGCAGTCGCATACGTCATCGGCAGGGTTGCGGTTGCGGCAGTCACAAGGGCGACCGCCGCAGATTTCAGCATTCGCTCTTTATAGAACAAATACGACCACAGGGTTGCGGCCAGTACTGAGATTGCGAAAGCTGCTAGCCACAACCCACCCACAGGAGTCGTTGAGATATTCCAACCAACGACAGCTAGCATCATGAAGTTATAGGGCCAGATCAGTCCGAAAACGAAATTAGGTGGTTGCCACCCTGGTCTATTCAGCGATTCATACCAGGTTCCAGAGTTTTCAACCCACAAACCCGAGAAACCTGCATACGCGATCACGATTCCAATCGCAATGAATCCACTGCTCATCGCATAAACAAAGCGGTGAGTCTTTTAGTTGTAAAAGTGAGACCGAGAATCACCATCACAGTGAAGTAGGCAACGTGAATCAACATGGATGAATCAACATTTCCTAGTGTCAGACCGCGTACTAACTCGACTGCGTGCCAAAGCGGTAATGCCTGAATGACAGCCTGAATCCATTCTGGATAGACCGACAGTGGATAGAAAGTTCCGGAGAACATAAACATCGGCATCAGTAAGAAGTTAATCCAGTTCATCTGTTGGAAGGAAGAAAGGTATGAAGTGACAGCCATACCAAGGGATGCGAAACCAAATGCAATCAATACTGCTGCTGGGATCGCAAGGATTCCCCACCAACTTGGGATCAAACCCAACGGAGTCACAATTGTCATGAATCCCAGCGCATATGCCAATCCGCGAAGTAGCGCCCAACCAATTTCACCTAAGGCAACGTCAAGTGAACCAAGTGAAGTTGAGAGCATCGACTGATAAACCTTGCCGAAATGCATTTTGAAAAACACATTCCACGTCGAGTCATAAATCGCACCATTCATCGCAGATGTGGCGAGCAGTGCTGGGGCAATGTATGCCGCATATGAAATGGATGCGCCGTTATCGGACACACCTCCAATGAGCTCACCAATTCCAAAACCGAAAGCCATGAGATAAAAAACGGGCTCAACGAAGCCCGAAAGAACTACCATCCACGATGATGTCTTAAGCGCTAAGAAACTACGCTCGATCAAAATATGTGAACGTCCTGAATACACACCTTCAGCTCGTTTGCCGGCACGCTTCTCGGCAATTGCTGCTGCACTATCCAACGCTGTATTGATCAACATCAGGCTGCCAACTTCTTTGTGAAAATTCGTTGAGACCAGACAAGCCCCACAACACCAAGAACTAATAAATACGTCGCATGTGTAATAAGCAATGCGGTGTTGACTGGATAATCAAAAGTTACCCATCTGCATAACTCGGTTGCATGCCACAGAGGTGAAACCCAACCAATCCACTGCAAATACCCAGGCAGTGTGGACAATGGATAGAAAGTTCCGGAGAACAAAAACATTGGGGCGATGATGAAGCGACCGATCAACGCAAGAAATCCATCATCGTTCTTAATTAATGCAGTAATCGCCATCATGAAGGCACCAAAGCAGGCACCTGCAACCAATGCGATTGGCATAGCAAGCCAAGCAGTTGGACTTATGAATGCATCCGCCCACCACAAAATCACCCAGTAGAAAATTACTGTGATCACTGTGCGAAGTAGTGCGGACAGAAGTACACCATGTGAAATGTGGCGAGCTGTAAGTCCAGTTGAGTTCATACCAAAGAAAGTTTTCGCCCACATGAAACCATGCAAAGTTGGGAAAGTGACTTCGTCCATAGTTCCTTGAATACCAGCAGTCACGAGTAGTGCTGGTGCCAAGAAAACTAAATACCCCACACCGTTGATGCCGTTGGATCCAAGATTCTGATCAACTAATGCGCCAATGCCAATTCCAACGGATGCCAAGTAGAGCAGTGGCGTTCCCAAGCCAAATGCCAAGATTGCCGGCCACCACTTTGACATATTGCGAATGCGATATTCAGCGACATACCAAGTGCCATGTCGATCAATTCTTTTTGGATCAACTAGCGCCTGTGCACCGATCCATGTTTTTGATGACATTACTCCACCAAACTTCTACCGGTAAGGCGTAGGAAGACATCTTCTAATGAACTACGACGAACCAAAGAGGTGATCGGGTTGTGACCCTTCTGCACAATCTTGCTGAGGTCGGATTCACCATCTTCTGTGTAAATCAAGATTCGATCTGGAAGCACTTCTAGCCGTTCACCAAATCCTTGAAGTTCTTGAGCCATCACACTGTTGCGGTCAGATCCAAAACGAACTTCTACCACTTCGCGACTTGAATACTCGCGAATCAAATCCGCTGGCGAACCTTCGGCCATGATCTTGCCTTTATCCATCACAACGAGACGGTCACACAACTGTTCCGCTTCATCCATGTAATGAGTAGTGAGTACGAGAGTGACGCCTTGTTCGCGCAGACGAAATAGACGATCCCACAAAATATGGCGCGCTTGTGGATCAAGTCCAGTCGTCGGTTCATCAAGCATAAGAATTTCTGGTTCATTGATCAGAGCTCGTGCGATTGTGAGACGACGTTTCATACCGCCACTTAGAGCATCAACTTTGACATCACGTTTGTCCTGCAACTGAGCGAAGTCGAGAAGTTCCTCGATTTTTGGCTTGAGATACTTTCGGGATAACCCAAAGTAACGACCATAAATGTAGAGATTTTCGTGGACTTTAAGTTCAGTGTCCAAATTGTCCTGCTGCGGGACCACACCAATATGGGACCGAATCTCAGGTCCTCGCTTGTCGGGATCTTTTCCCAAAATCGTAAGTTCACCGGAAGTTCGCTTTAGTGTTGAGCAGATCATCCGCATGGTGGTTGATTTACCTGCACCATTGGGCCCTAGCAATCCAAATGCTTCACCTTTTGCCACGTGGAAATTGATGGAATCTACCGCAGTGAAATCGTCATATTTCTTGACCAAATTTTGGGCGTTAATCATGTAATTGACCTCTTTGGAAGTTAGAGCGATAGCCTAAACTACAAGCGCTTAACCTCTCTCCGAAGCAAAGGCTCCCCATGATTTCAGAAACACCTAGTCTGCGAGAGCGACTTGGTGGTAGGTGGGCGGTTTCTTACAAGACATCAATCGTCACAATTCCTCTGATTCTTTTGAGTGTGCCTTTGACTATGGCGGTCAACGGTGACGACTTCGATACTTTCTGGCGTTCCCTCACACTTGCAGCTCTCGGCATTGTTGCTATTTCATTGTGGAC
>JBEBBR010000012.1:0-14894 GCA_041158285.1 Actinomycetota bacterium | reverse complement strand
ACGAATGCGTCAGAGGCAGCGGCGTAAGCCTCGTTGACTTCCTTGGCACCTGAGATTGGAGCGTTTGCAAAAACTTCACCAGTGGTGGGATTGACCAATTCAGATACTCGACCATCTGATGCTGGGCGGGATTCACCATTAATGACGTTTTGGATTGTGCGCACGTTGCTCACGTAGTTCACCTTCACTTCGTTGTGGGTACGTAGTGCAGCCAAGTCTGCACATATTTGGGGGCACGGTAGCCCACTTGAGGCATTATTCGCTAGAGGTGTTACACAATTGCTACGAAAACCGTCGCATTTGTGTAACTTAACTACGATTTCGCTTGCGTGACGTAGATAACACGGGGCAGACTGACTGACATGAACAAAGCAGACCGCGTGACACCCGTAGTTCTTGATGATGTTGCCAAGGCGATCATCACTCAACTTCAGACTGATGGTCGTCGCCCCTACGGGCTCATCGGCAAAGCCGTGGGTTTGTCTGAAGCCGCAGTTCGTCAACGGGTGGCAAAACTTCTCGAACAGGGTGTTGTCCAAATTGCAGCAGTGACCAATCCCCTCCAGGTGGGATTCACTCGCCAGGCAATGCTCGGAATTCGGGTTGAGGGTGACGTCGAATTGGTAGCTGAATCAATCGCAGCGATCGAGGCAATCGATTATGTGGTGGTGACCGCAGGATCTTTTGATTTGCTCGCCGAAGTTGTGTGTGAAGATGATGATCAATTACTCGAAATTGTAAACGGAACAATCCGCCGAATACCTGGTGTGAAATCAACCGAAACTTTTATGTACTTAAAACTGAAGAAACAGACTTACACCTGGGGAACCCGCTAGAACTCAAACGCCCTCTTACACATACGGAAAGTTGAAAATGGAAATCACACCAACGTCACGCACAACCATCAAACGTCTAGCCGAGAAAACTGTTGTCGATCGCGACACCATCTATGCGATTTTGGATGAAGGTTTGATTGCACACGTTGCATGGGCTGATGAATCTGGTCAACCGTTTGTCATCCCTACAGGTTACGCACGTGATGGCGACCGCATCCTTTTCCATGGTTCTAGTGGGGCTGGAATGTTTCGTGCACTTGCAGCAGGCGCACCAACCTGCGCCACCATCACATTGCTTGATGGCATGGTGCTTGCACGATCTGCTTTTGAATCATCCATGCACTATCGCTCAGTCGTGATTCTTGGAAAGTGCGAAGTACTTGAAGGTGACGAAAAAGTTGCAGCTCTCGATGTAATCACTGATCGAATGTTGCCTGAACGTCGTGCAACGCTACGCCCAATGCTGAAAAAAGAGATTGCTGCCACTTTGATCTTGGCTTTACCTCTGACTGAACTTTCCGCGAAAGTTTCAGCTGGTCAGCCAAGCGATGAAGGTGATGACATCAATTTCCCAGTGTGGGCAGGAGTCGTCCCTATTAAAACTGTTTTTGAATCTCCCATACCAGCAGACAACTTGGCACCAGAGTTTCAGACTATTCCGGATTACATCAGCAGGTGGAAGTAATGGCGCAATGGATATCGCAAATGACATCAACAGATGCCAAACGAGCGACTTCACTGTGGTGGGACCAACTCAGTCTCGAAGAAATCGAACTGGTTCGCCCTTCACTGTCTACTGAACTTAAAGTGGATGTTGCGATCATTGGTGGCGGTTACACCGGCCTTTGGACTGCGTACTGGACAAAGAAAAACAATCCAAAACTTTCAGTGGCAATCTTTGAACGTGAAGTAGTTGGGTTTGGTGCGAGCGGACGTAATGGTGGCTGGTGCTCTTCATATTTCTCAGCGTCAATGGATCGAGTAAGTCGTGAAAGTTCGCGACAGGCTGCCATCGATTTACAAAATGCCATGCACGCCATTGTTGATGAAGTCGGAGAGGTCATTCGCGAGGAAGGAATTCACTGCGATTGGGCTAAAGGTGGAATCCTGATGGCAATTCGCACACCTGAGCAGTTGATTCGTGCACAGGAAGATGTGGAGTGGTATCGCTCGTGGGGTTACGGGCCAGAACATTTTGAATTGCTCAGCGCCAGTGATGCTGCCGAACGAATCGGTGCAACAAATCTCTTAGGTGCAACATTCACACCACACAATGCACGTATCCAGCCTGCCAAACTTGTGCGCGGACTTGCACACGCAGTGGAGAACCTCGGCGTAACAATTTATGACCACAGTACGGTCGAATCATTTGCACCACGCACACTTACGGTGAATGGACACTCTGTCTCGGCGACCTACATCATCCGAGCTACTGAGGGTTACACAACTCAGTCCAAATCCCACAAACGTGATGTTGCTCCGGTGTATTCACTGATGTTGGCGAGTGAACCACTACCTGATGAAGTGTGGGCCACTATTGGATTACATAATTTCGAAACTTTCGCAGATATGCGTCACCTGGTGATTTATGGTCAACGAACCGCTGACAATCGCCTCGCTTTTGGTGGTCGTGGAGCTCCGTACCATTATGGAAGTGCGATCAAACCTGAATTCGATCGCAATGCAGCTGTGCATGCCATGATTTGGGAAACCCTCGTCGAATTGTTTCCAGTGTTGGCCAACTACACCTACACCCATACTTGGGGTGGACCACTTGGGATTCCACGCGACTGGTTTTCGACTGTTGGACTTGATCCAAAAACTGGCATTGGCTGGGGTGGCGGTTATGTAGGTGATGGTGTGGGAACCTCAGCACTCGCAGGTCACACTCTCGCCGATTTGATCACCGGCACGCAGTCATCACGGGTCACCCTCCCCTGGGTCAACCGCAGATCTCGCACATGGGAGGTCGAACCTTTTCGCTGGCTCGGAGCCAACCTGGGACTTAAAGTGATGACCGCAGCAGACTTCGAAGAGAAAATCACCAAACGTCCATCTCGTGCTGCGGCACTCTTTGGTCGGCTACTTGGCCAATAACACCAATCCCCACAAAATTGGATACAATCTCCAATTAGATATCCCACCACTTCGGAGGCCTTCATGTCACGTCCCGCTGTATCCCCATTTGAGCTGCTCGCCCTTGACGATCTCCTCACCCAAGAACAACGGGATATCCGTGATGTGGTGCGTGATTACGTAACCGCAGAAATCAAACCTCACGTTGGTGACTGGTTTGAGGCTGGCGAGTTGCCTGCCCGCGAACTTGCCAAATCTATGGGTGAGCTCGGACTTCTCGGTATGCACCTTGAAGGGTATGGATGTGCCGGAACGGATGCGACCTCCTATGGGCTTGCCTGTTTAGAACTTGAAGCCGGCGACAGCGGTATTCGTTCACTCGTCAGTGTGCAAGGTTCATTAGCAATGTTTGCCATTCATCGTTTCGGTTCTGAAGAACAGAAGCAGGAGTGGCTTCCACGTATGGCAACCGGTGATGCACTCGGCTGCTTTGGCTTAACCGAGTCTGACTTCGGTTCGAACCCAAGTGGTATGCGCACGTTCGCGACCAAGGATGGCGCTGACTGGATTCTCAATGGATCCAAAATGTGGATCACCAACGGAACGATCGCTGA
This sequence comes from Actinomycetota bacterium, assembly GCA_041158285.1. Lineage (GTDB taxonomy): Bacteria > Actinomycetota > Actinomycetes > S36-B12 > UBA5976 > JAFMIT01. The sequence continues at coordinate 11,368 of JBEBBR010000012.1, read as the reverse complement.
TGTCGCAATTGTGTGGGCCAATACCGATGATGGTATTCGTGGATTTGTCGTACCAACTGACACGCCAGGTTTCCAAGCAAACGTTGTTCACAAGAAAATGTCTTTGCGCGCATCTGTTACTGCCGAACTTGTTTTCACCAATCTACGACTACCAGCATCTGCCCAACTCCCATTGGCTAAAGGTCTAGGTGGACCACTCACCTGCTTGTCCGAAGCTCGTTTTGGAATTGTTTTTGGCACTTTGGGTGCAGCTCGCGACAGTCTCGAATCGGCAATTGATTATGCAATGAATCGTGTTCAGTTCGATCGCCCCATTGCAGGATTCCAATTAACTCAAAAGAAATTTGCTGAAATGGCAGTTGCACTCGACACAGGCTTCCTGCTCGCCATGCACATCGGAAAACTTAAAGACGCTGGAGTAATTCGACCAGAGCACATCAGTGTTGGCAAATTCAACAATGCGAAGATGGCACTTGAAGTTTCGCGTGAATGCCGTTCCATCTTGGGCGGAAGTGGAATCACGCTTGAATATCCAATCATTCGCCACATGAATAATCTTGAATCTGTAGTGACATATGAAGGTACTCACGAGATTCACACACTTGTGATTGGCGAAGCACTTACTGGTATTGCTGCCTATCGCGGCTAGTTCAGTCTTGGTGACTAACGTCAGCTAATACTTCACGCAATTGCTCAACCGCATGATTGCGATGTTGATCGAGCAAATTGATGGCAGCGATTTCGTCGCGCGCTTTGAGTGCGAGAAGAATTTCACGATGCTCATGATCAACTCGATCACGGTTGTTTGCGCTGCTGTAATACACAGCACGGTATGCATCGGTCGCATCCCAGAGAACACGAATCAGTCGAGTAAGCCGCGGCATGTTCGAAAGTTCAAAAATAAGGAAATGAAACTTTCGATTCGCTGCAGTCATAGCTGAAATATCTCCAGCAAGAGATGCGGATTCGGTTTCTTGTAAAGCGGCTTCGATAAGTTCTAGATCTTCTTCTGTCAGATTCGCAACGGCTTGCGCAATAGCCTCTTTTTCAAGGATTTCGCGAATTCGATAAACCTCAAGCAAATCTTCGAGTGATAACTCCGTGACGAAATAACCGCGGTGAGGTACGTAAGTGACTTGCCCTTCACCTTCAAGAATTTTGAGGGCTTCGCGCAAGGGAACTCGACTAGTGCCGTATTTCTCCGCAAGTGCATCCTGTCGAATTTGAACACCGGGAATCAGCTCGCGAGAAGCAATTGCTACCCGAAGTTGCTCGAGAACAAACTCTTGCGCAGTTGGTGGCCTTTTAGGAGTAGAGGTCATTGCTGCTCCCGAGTTGTGGCGGTGCATTGCGGTAGGTCGGTGGCGTTTTGGAATAACCAACCGGATGCGCAATTTGTGCGACAGGGAAACCATCATCATCAATCATGACCACTGGATTGAGTCCAAGTTCGGTCGCGTATTCCACTGCTCTATCGATGGTGTTGAGCGGACCGGTTGGGACGCCGGCACTACCCAAGTGCTGGGACCATTCACGTGCAGTTTTTGACATGAAAAGTGGAATCAAAATGTCATTGAGTTGTGTTTGATTCTTGATGCGATCCGCATTCTTGATAAAACGTGGATCGGATGCGAGTTCTGGTTGATTGATTGCCTTAGCCAAGCGAACAAACTGACCGTCACTTGCAACCGCCAAAATCATGGGCACATCAGAGGTTTGGTACACCTGATATGGCGCAATGCTTGGGTGCACATTACCCATCGGCTTCCCGATGACTCCCCCATTAACCCAAGCAGCCGCTTGGTTGGTCAAGATCGAAAGTACAGATGACATGAGGTTGATGGAAACTCTTTGCCCTTCCCCAGATTTCATCCGATGAATTAATGCAGCCTGAATTCCCATCACCGCGTGCATGCCAGCAGAAAGATCTGCCACAGGCACACCAACTTTGACCATATGTTCACTGTCTTCGCCAGTGATACTCATCAAACCACCGGCGGCCTGTGCGATGAGGTCATATCCCTGAAGGTGAGCTGCTTGAGGTTGTTCACCAAAACCAGTGATAGAGCAATAAATAAGTTCAGGTTTGAGTGCACTGAGCGTTTCATAATCCAAACCGTATTTAGCCATCACACCAGGAACGTAATTCTCAATCACAATGTCAGCGCTCAGTGCAATCTCGCGCGCTTTGGCTCGACCAGCATCAGTCATGAGATCGATTTCCACAGATTGCTTGTTGCGGTTGACGGCTTCGAAATAGGTAGCCCGGCCGCGGGCATCAAATGGTGGGCCTAAATGGCGAAGGTCATCACCGTGATGGGGGCGCTCAATTTTGATAATTGTGGCACCGAGGTCACCAAGCAACATCGATGCATAAGGCCCTGCGAGGACCCGTGAAAAGTCCGCAACGATGATTCCATCTAACGCGCCAGCCATGCGGATACTGTATCCAATCTTGCGGCGATGGTGAATCTCGTGCTCAACCTCAGTGGTTGGCAAGCACAGCAGTGAGAGCGTTACGCCTCTTTGGCAGCGAGCTGACCGCACGCGCCATCAATTTCGCGACCACGAGTGTCACGAACTGTCACTGAGATTCCGCGCATTTCGAGACGGCGAACGAACTCGCGCTCATCGCGTTTATGCGAGGCAGTCCAGATCGAGCCTGGAGTTGGATTGAGTGGAATCAAGTTCACATGGACGAGCTGTCCACGAAGTAGATCAGCCAAGAGATCAGCCCGCCATGCATGATCGTTGATGTCCTTGATCAATGCGTATTCGATCGAAACTCGACGTCCGGTCGCATCGGCATAGTTCCATGCAGCATTCAGAACTTCATCCACTTTGAAGCGAGTGTTGATCGGAACCAAGGTGTCACGAAGTTCGTCATCTGGTGCGTGCAATGACACAGCCAAACGAACAGGTAAACCTTCCTTGGCAAGAAGATTGATCTTGGGAACCAAGCCAACAGTCGAAACAGTCACGTTGCGAGCACTGATTCCCATACCTTCAGGTGCAGGGGTCACGATGCGGCGAATTGCACCCATAAGACGGTCGTAGTTGGCGAGCGGTTCACCCATACCCATAAACACAATGTTGGAAACGCGACCTGGTCCACCTTCGATTTCGTCGCGTGCGAGAGCTCGTGCACCTGCAAGAACTTGTTCCACAATCTCTGCGGTCGAGAGGTTGCGATCTAGACCTGCTTGGCCGGTTGCACAAAACGGGCAGTTCATTCCGCAGCCAGCCTGTGAAGACACACACATCGTCACGCGATCGGGATAGCGCATCAAAACGCTTTCGACCAACGAGTTGTCGTGGAGTTTCCACACTGTCTTAACAGTCTGTCCACGATCACAGGTGAGCGTGCGAACAGGTGTTAACAGATTGGGAAGTAACGCATCAGAAATCTTCAAACGATCTTCGAGTGAAATGTCAGTCCACTCATCTGGATTATCAGAAAGGCGGCTGAACCACTGACGTGATACTTGGTCAGCTCGAAAACCTGGGATACCAAGATTGGCAACAGCAGTTTTACGTTCTGCAGCAGTCATGTCCACAAGATGTTTTGGCGGCAACCCTTTCTTGGGTGCCACCATCATCAATTCACCCGGACGCATCGCCATCTCAAACTCCCAAAATCCATACGAAGGCAAACCATGCGATAGGCGCCGTTATTAAGAACGAATCAATGCGGTCAAGCATTCCCCCATGTCCAGGAATGATCGATCCCATATCTTTGATTCCAAGATCTCGCTTGATGGCACTCTCAATGAAATCGCCGACAGTCGCAGTGACTACGACTGCGAGTGCTACCAGCAGCCCTTGCCAGCGAGGGATATCAAGTAGTGCTGTCACACCGAAAGTTCCCACTACACCGGCTAGAACAACCGAGCCAACGAAACCTTCCCAGGTTTTCTTTGGACTGATCTTTGACATGGGATGACGCCCGGTCAAAATGCCTGCGAAATAGCCGCCGGTGTCGTTAGCTGAAGTCAAAACCGCAATTGCAAGAACCCGTTGAAACCCGTTGTCAGCTGATGCTAAATCTGCAGCGAATGCGAGCAGCATTGGAACATAAAACAGCATGAAAGTTGTTGCGGCACCATCTTGAACGAATCCGTCAGTCCCGTTTTGTAAACGATAAACAAGACCGAGAATCACAATGATCACGAAAGCGATTGCTACCGCTTCGAGACCGGAGTAATACGCCAGCGCAACCAAGATTGGTGTGGAAATTTGAAGATGCAAACGAGAGGTTTGAATACCTTTGTGTGCCAAAGTGTCAGCAAGTTCTGTAATTGCTAAGACACCTGCGACACTGATGAGCGCAACAAAAAACCAGCGATCAAAGTACAAACTTGCAATCAAGAGTGCCCCGAGTCCAAGACCTACAGCAGTAGCCACTGGCAAATTGCGACCAGTGTTGATGCGGGTTGGACTAAAGGACATATCTATCAAACTTCGAGGAGTTCAGCTTCTTTGTGCTTCAACACATCATCGATGGCTGCGACATGCTTTGAAGTGACATCATCAAGTGACTTCTCTGCACGACGAACATCATCTTCGCCTGCTTCGCCATCCTTCTGCAATTTGTCGAGGGCATCTTTGGCGTGACGACGAATGTTGCGCAATGAAACCTTGGCATCTTCGCCTTTGGTGCGCGCCAACTTGATGTATTCCTTACGACGTTCCTCGGTGAGTTGTGGAAGTGGAACGCGAATCACTGCGCCATCGTTCGATGGGTTTACACCTAGGTCAGAATCACGGATCGCTTTTTCGATTGCAGCGAGTGCACTCTTGTCGAATGGTGATACGACAATCATGCGAGCTTCAGGTGATTGGAACGATGCAAGTTGCTGGACTGGTGTGAATGTGCCGTAGTAATCAACAACAATCTTGTTGAACATCGCAGGGTTTGCGCGACCAGTACGAATCGTCATGAAGTCTTCTTTTGCAACTTCAACAGCCTTATCCATTTTGGCTTCAGCTTCAAGCAAGATTTCGTCGATCATGAGTTACTCCTGTGAGATGAGACGTACGTACCAATTCGTTCACCGGCTACAGCGCGTGCGATGTTGCCGTCTTGCAAAAGATTGAAAACATGAATAGGAAGTTCATTGTCTTGGCACAAACTGATAGCGGTCGCATCAGCAACCTTGAGTTTGCGAGCAAGCACCTCTGCATGTGTGATTTCATCAAGTTTGATTGCGTTTGGATTTGTTTTTGGATCGCTGTCATAAACGCCATCAACACCCTTGGCCATCAACACAATCTGCGCATCGATTTCGAGTGCACGCTGAGCAGCACAGGTATCTGTTGAGAAGTACGGAGCACCAAGACCTGCACCAAAAACCACAACCCGACCTTTTTCGAGGTGACGAATGGCGCGCAATGGCACATATGGTTCTGCAACTTGACCCATGGTGATGGCAGTTTGGACGCGAGTTGGGCAACCCTCTTTTTCGAGGAAATCTTGCAGTGCGAGGCAGTTCATTACGGTTCCGAGCATGCCCATGTAGTCAGCGCGGCCGCGATCCATTCCGCGTTCAGACAACTGTGCGCCGCGGAAGTAATTGCCACCACCGATAACGACTGCGACCTGAATGCCTTGGCGAACAATTGCAGCGATCTGTCGAGCAATATCTTGAACTGTGTCTGGATCAACGCCGAGACCTTGACCACCAGCGAAAGCTTCACCAGATAATTTAAGAAGAACTCGATGCCAGCCACCCTCAGGAACTTCTGGCCAATACGCGACAGTGCCTTCTAGAACGGGCTGAACTGAGCCGGTGCCATCATGGGTGTTCTGGGCTGTCATCGCGTGCCTCCTTGGGAAGTCATAGTCTGCCAGTTACATGACAACGGCGGTGACACAAAATCGTGTCACCGCCGAAATCATGAGTGATTTAGGACGCTACTTCGAAGCGAACGAAGCGAGTCACTGTGGTACCAGCATCAGCCAATACCTGACGTACGGTTTTCTTGTTGTCCTGGACTGATGCCTGGTCAAGCAAAACGACGTCTTTGAGGAAACCGTTGACGCGGCCTTCAACAATCTTGGCGATTGCTGCTTCTGGCTTACCCTCTTCGCGAGCGGTAGCTTCGGCGATGCGCTTCTCGGATTCGATGACATCTGCTGGAACTTCATCAGCAGAGACATACTGCGGACGCATTGCTGCGATCTGCATTGCGGTTGCGCGAGCGACATCAGCATTTCCTGAGTATTCGATCAAGACACCAACCTGTGGTGGCAAGTCTTCGCTACGACGGTGCAAGTACACAGTGACGTCACCAGCGAAGTTTGCAATCTGACCAAGTTCAAGTTTTTCACCGATCACACTTGCAAGTGCTTCGATTTCTTCAGCAACAGTGCGACCGCTGTCGAGTGACAACGCGTTTGCAGCTGCAGCATCAGCTGGATTGTTTGCAGCAACTGCAGCAACAATCTTGTTAGCAAGTGCGAGGAAGTCTTCGTTCTTTGCAACGAAGTCGGTTTCGCAGTTGAGTGCGATCAATGCGGTTGCGTGGCTTGCAACGAGACCGTTGGTTGCGCTGCGTTCTGCACCGCGCTTTGCAGCTTTAGCGGCACCGCTGATGCGAAGGATTTCGACTGCTGCATCGAAGTCACCATTGGCTTCTTCGAGAGCCTTCTTGCATTCCATCATGCCGGCCGCGGTCATGTCGCGGAGCTTCTTTACGTCTTGGGCGCTAATGGCCATGGGAGTTATGTCCTTTGTGAAAGTCGTGGATTGCGTGAAGTAGGTGGGTGGTAAACCACCCACCTTTCACAAATTATTCAGCTGCAGGTGCAGCTTCGGTTGCAGGAGCAGCAGCTGCTTGTTCAGCGAGTTCTGCTTCCCAGGCTGCGTTAGCTGCTTCGTTAGAAGCGGCTTTGTCAGCTCCACCGGCACGTGCCTTGAGGCCTTCGACCGCAGCATCAGCGATAACGCGTGTCAAGATGTCAACGGCGCGGATCGCATCGTCGTTACCTGCGATTGGGAAATCAACGACGTCTGGATCACAGTTGGTGTCAAGAATCGCAATAACTGGGATACCCAATTTGCGAGCTTCTTTAACAGCAAGGTGTTCCTTGTTGGTGTCGACAACCCAGATTGCGGATGGCACACGTGCCATATCGCGGATACCACCGAGCATGCGAGAAAGTTTGTCCTTTTCGCGACGGAGCATCAAAAGTTCTTTTTTGGTCAAACCTGAAGCTGCAGAGTCATTGAGATCGCGGCCTTCAAGTTCTTTAAGGCGAGCAACACGCTTAGCAACTGTTGAGAAGTTGGTGAGCATGCCGCCGAGCCAACGCTCGTTGACGTATGGCATACCAACGCGAGCAGCCTGAGTAGCAACAGGTTCCTGTGCTTGCTTCTTGGTGCCAACGAAAAGAATGTTTCCACCATGGGCAACGGTTTCTTTAACGAAATCGTATGCGCGGTCAATGTGACCAAGTGACTGGTGGAGGTCGATGACATAAATGCCAGCGCGTTCAGTAAGAATGAAACGCTTCATCTTTGGATTCCAGCGACGAGTCTGGTGACCGAAGTGGACACCGCTCTCGAGCAACTGGCGCATGGTGACTACGGGCATAGCCGCATCCTTTCGCGGCGAACACACAGTGTGAGTTCGCCTGTATTTGGTTAATTGCCTCACCACGGTTGTGATGTTGCCCTGGCACTTCCCGTCTAACCGCTCCTGCTTTCACAGAAGACCTCGGCTAGATCCGCCAAACAAGGTTTGGGAAAAGTGCGCGAAATACGTTCAACCCAGAGGTTCAACGGGCTGAATTGTACGGGAAAACGAGGGTGCCTCGAACCGCGGGTGAATCTGGTGAGCTGCAGGCATCCACAGAAGCTTGAGCGCGAGAGGGTTTTCCACAACTGGCGACTTTGGGATGAGTTTTGGCCAGCCTGGGGGTGGGATTCGTGCATGAAACCTCCTCGGCTCACGGCACTCTCGAGTTTGGGGCTGGGTTTGCTCATCTTGACGGTGAGTCTGAGTGGCGGCGGTTCAGCCATGGCCTTGGGCTCAGCCGAACCCGCAATCTGGCCGGTGCGCGCCCAGATTCTGCGGCTTCCGGTCATCCCCTATCCCAACTGGAAGCCTGGGCATCGAGGACTCGATGTTGCAGCAGATATCGGGACGCTGGTGCGCAGCCCGGTGTTTGGTCGAGTCGTGTGGGTTGGGGACATCAATCACATCCCGATGGTGACGATTCAATCCCGTGCTGGCTTTCGCCACACCGTGCTGCCCGTTACTACCGCGCTAGAAGTGGGTGATCGCATATCTCAGCGCGAGGTGGTTGGGGTGGTGGAGTTATCTGATCATTGTCTGGTGGGCAATTGCTTACATTGGGGAATCAAGAAAGACGGCCAGTACTACGACCCTCGCTGGTTTTTACCTGCTCACATTTTTAGGTTGCCGCCACGATGAGATCTGGCGTCTACCAGGTCAGGCACGTGGGTGAGCTTGTTGGTAGGCGGCATTGAGACGTTGTGCCGAAACGTGGGTATAAATCTGAGTCGTGGCCAAACTTGTGTGGCCAAGCAGTTCTTGGACACTGCGTAGATCTGCGCCGCCCTCGACGAGATGAGTCGCCGCCGAATGTCGTAAACCATGGGGACCGAGTTGAGGTGCACCTGGCACATGGCGCAACATTTCGTACACCACTTCGCGAACTGCACGTTGATCAATTCGTTTGCCGCGCGCACCTAAGAAAATTGCTTCACCAGAGAGATGATTAAGCAGTTTGGTGCGACCAGCCTTGAGCCAGTGATCGAGAGCATCATCGGCAGGCAGTCCATAAGGCACAGTTCTTTCTTTATTGCCTTTACCAACAACTCGAATGATTCGTTGCTGTCGATCAATACTAGATAGATTCAACCCCACAAGTTCGCTGACTCGAATACCGGTCGCGTACAACATTTCGAGCATTGCCCAATTGCGAATGTTGAGTGGGTCATCATCATCTGCAGACACTTGTGCGACATTCATCATGGTGTCTGCTTCATCAACCCGCAGATAGGTTGGAAGAGTTTTGTGAGTCTTTGGCGGCGAGAGCAATAGACCTGGATCAGATTCCAAGAGCCCTACTCGGACACACCAAGCAGTGAAACTCCTAATTGCTGCGGCTCGTCTCGCAACGGTGGCTGGAGTGTGATGGTCATATTCACTCGCCAGCCAGATGCGCAAAACACTGATATCAATGTCTGCCACTTTAGTGAGACCTTTGCGGGCCATCACTAAAAGAAGTCTTTCGACATCCGCTTTGTAGGCGCGGACTGTGTGTGCACTTCGACCAGAAGTTTCTGCGAGAAAAGCTTCGAATTCCTCCAGGATCGTGATCCACGCCTGTGGGATCTCGCTAGATGGATTGGTCATAGGTCAAGTGTGCCTAATGTTGATGACACAGGTGCGGAGTGTGGCGCGTGTCTAGGCAAATCACCTCGAACAAGTTCAAGTATGTCACTTGCCGACGTAACTAGCACCGCACCGTCACGGATTAATTGATGGCAACCTTCGGATGAGGTTGAGGTAATCGGACCTGGTACTGCCATCACATCGCGATTGAGACCTGCGGCATGACTCGCAGTAGCAATTGCGCCACTTCGAATCTGTGCTTCGAGTACCACTGTCCCCCAACCCCACGCAGCGATGAGTCGATTGCGCACAAGAAAGCGATGGCGAAGTGCAGGTGTACCTGGTGGAGATTCGCTGACTAACAAACCTTTTTTCTTTATTCGTTCGAAGAGTCCATCGTTGGATCGTGGATACGGCACATCCACACCACCAGCCAAAATGGCAATGGTGCTTCCACCACCCGCTAACGCGCCACGATGACAAGCTGCATCAATACCTAACGCGCCACCAGAAACCACCGACATTCCCACCGCACTTAGGGCTGCAGACAGTTCAACGGAAACCTGCTCGCCATAGTGAGTGGATGAACGTGATCCCACCATCGCGATTGCAGGTGAAGATCTTTCTAAAACACTGATGTCACCTAAAACCCACAAACCAAGTGGCGCAAGATCACCCAAATCATTGAGCGCACTCGGCCACTCTGGAAATTCTGGTGTGATCCAGAGTGCCTGCGATTCATCAGTGAAGGCTTGCAACTGCTGCAAATCAACTTCAGTTTTTCGGTTGCGCACTTTGCTTGAAAGCAATGCGTCGCTACCCAAAACTTCACAAGCACCAAATTGCTTCACCAGCGCTCCGCACTTTGCATCACCTGGTTCGACAATTGCAGCCAGCAGCATGCGAGCATCTGATTCGGTTAGGCCGCCCATCGACCACCGGCATTACGTAATTGTTGAGCCACTTCAACATCGTCAACCGTCGGCGAATCATGTTCACGTAAATCTGCAACCGTCCATGCCACTTTTGCAATTCGGTCAATGCCGCGAGCAGAGTTATGCGAACTAGACGAGAGAGTTGCAGCTGCTTGCGGTGAAAGACCAAACATCTCGCGTAACTGCGGACCGGGAACATCAGCGTTACATGACCATGGAGTATCAGCGAGTCGAGTGCGCGCTTTTTCTCTCGCTTTGACCACTCTTTGCTGAATTAGAGTGGAGCCTTCTTCTTCGCTTTCTTCTGTGATGATCACTGGAGCAACTGGATCCACAATGACTCTGATGTCGATGCGATCTAGTAGCGGTCCTGAGATTCGACCTAAGTAACGCCGTTTCTGCATAGGCGTGCAGTGACAACTCCCATCCCGAACAAAGCTGTAACCACATGGGCATGGGTTTGCGGCGATCACTAATTGGAAATTTGCTGGAAGTTCGACAGTGAAGGTCCGCCGACTCAAAATCACTCGTTTGGATTCCAAAGGTTGCCGCAAGGCATCGAGAACATTCGTTGCGAATTCCGGCGCTTCATCGAGAAACAGAATTCCGCGGTGGGCCTGGGTCACCATGCCAATTACTGGGACTCCGCTGCCACCACCAACGAGTGCGGTGTACGACGCAGTGTGATGCGGAGCAGCGAATGGCGGTTTGCGAGTGAGGGCAGCGTTCGAACTTCGATGGCCCACAACAGATTCGATGGCGGACACTTCTAAGGCCGAGTGCCGATCAAGTGGCGGCAGTATTGTTGGAAGTCGAGAAGCGAGCAATGTTTTGCCTACACCAGGTGAGCCCAACATCGCTAAGTGATGGCCACCAGCTGCGGCAACTTCTAATGCGAATTTTGCCCATGACTGACCTTTGACTTGAGCAAAATCAAGTCGAGGACTGTCTTCCGAATCGTCAGGTACCGCCAAAGGCTCTTGGATCTCTGGAACGTTGATGGCACTTCCCAGCAGTGACATTGTTTCAGCTAAGGATGAAACACCAATTACTTCGAGGCCGCTGAC
>JBEBBR010000011.1:0-14931 GCA_041158285.1 Actinomycetota bacterium | reverse complement strand
CCAATTGATTCCGCTGTCATTTCCATTTCGACTAAGTCAGCACCTCTCATCAGAGACTGCTACGCGGAAACTGAATGCACACGAGAGACTGGTCCCACCTACACAACTTTTTCGGTGGTGTCGATTTCTGAACTGTCTCCAGTGACCGTTGTTATTACTCAATCACGTTCAGCGTTTACATCAGTCAATCCAGCAAATATCGGACCTCAACCAGATTCGTGGGCCGAGCAATTTGTTCGAACAGCACTGTTCGGCCTCGCCATCGCCGTGGTCCTTGTGTTCTTGATCATTCGCTGGGCCAAACGTCGCGCAATCACCATTCAAACTGTCAAAGTCTTTGATTTTGTTCGGTTCGAACCGCCGATGGGTTTGAGTGTGGCAGAAGTCGCTGCGGCCTGGCACGGAGGTTTCAGTACCCGTGCACTCACTGCTTCGCTAGTTCAAATGGCAGCCGATGGGGTTGTGGAGCTCGATTCGACTAATGGTGAATTGACTGTCATCGTTAAAGATGAATCAAAGGCCAAAATTCCATGGCAACAGCAATTAGTTCACGCGATTTCTCGAAAAGGCTCACCAGCTCATCTCACGGAATATGACGAAGATTTTGCTTCTTCCGTAAACGCAACCGGTTCAGCACTTGTCGCTGAGGCAGAACAAAAGGGAATCCTCAATCCAAAAGCGAACCGATCACGTATTGCCATGATCGTTGGAATTGCAATCAGTGTTGCCTCACTGATTTTCGTTATGCCGATGGTGGCGGCTCCTCAGATCTTTGGATTCGTTTTCCTTATTCCAATCGCAGGTTTTATTGGTTTCGCAATCGGCTATCGCATTACACCGAAAGTGCAAACCGAAAAGTCAGCAGAGTTTCTTTCAGCAGTTGCTGGATTTGAAAAGTTGTTCACAACCGACGCAGCCGCCGCTCGACGTGAGTTTGCACATCGTTCTGGTCTGACTCCGGCAGCGATTTTTGCAACGCTCTTGCCGTTTGCGATCATTTATGAAGCAGAAGCTTCGTGGGTCGGAGCCTTTCCTGACATCACACCTGATGAGTTGCGGGCATATGGCTACAACGTTGCCTCAATGGGGGCAATGACCTCGCTGACTCAGAACACCGAAGCCGCCCTCTCAGCCGCGATGACTTCGCCAAGTTCCTCGGGTAGTGGATCCGGTGGTGGCTCAGCCGGAGGCGGCGGTGGAGGTGGGGGCGGCGGCTCCTGGTAACTCTCATGAGGCATGACACGCCGAGCGATTTCCTATATTCCCTAGTATTCAGGTATGGTTTGCATAAATTACCCACCAAGGAGAACGTATGCTCACCTCAACCCGATCCCGTCGTCGATTGGCTGTCACTACAGCAGTCGCCGCCCTCGCTGCACTTGTGCTGACATCATGCTCGTCGTCCACCGCCACCAACGATGAGACTTCTGCGGCACCAGAGGCTGTTACAACGGTCCGTGTTGGCTTCTTCCCCAACATCACTCATGCGCCGGCCCTCGTTGGTATTCAGCAGGGACTATTCAAATCAGCACTTAAACCACTCGGTGTAACTCTTACCCCAACCGCATTCAATGCTGGTCCAGATGCAGTGACAGCACTTTTTGCTGGTTCACTCGACATCACCTACATCGGACCAAATCCGACGATCAATGCATACGTTGAATCAGGTGGAGACGCTGTCCGTGTGATCGCCGGCGCTGCATCTGGTGGCGCAGCTTTAGTTGTGCGCTCTGACATCAAAACTGTTGCTGATCTCAAAGGTAAGAGCATTGCGACTCCGCAACTCGGTAATACTCAAGATGTCGCGTTTCGATACTGGCTTTCTGAGCAAGGACTTGAAACTACCGTTGAAGGTGGCGGAGATGTTCTCATCAAACCGCAATCCAACGGCGAAGGTCTTGCAGCATTTTCTGCTGGTGACATCGATGGCGCATGGGTTCCAGAGCCATGGGTTTCGGAATACGTAAAAGTTGGCGCACAGGTTCTCGTTGATGAAGCAACTTTGTGGGACAACGGAGACTTCATCACTACCAACGTCATCGTAAGAACTGAATTCCTAGAACAACATCCAGATATTGTGAAAGCATTCCTTGAGGGACATGTGGCAGCAATTGAATCCATTCAAAACGATGTTGAGGGCGCAAAGGCAGCCGTGAACGCATCTCTACAAGCCCTCACCGGATCATCACTCGACGCAGATGTCACTGATCGTGCTTTCAAAAATGTGAAGTTTGGTTATGACCCATTGGTTTCAACTTTGAAATTGTCCGCATCCCACGCAGTTGCAATCGGTTTACTCGAACAAAGTGGAATCGATAATGCTGGTGGATTCAATGGACTTTACGATCTCAAACTTCTCAATGAAGTACTTGTCGCTAAAGGATTAGCTGAGGTGATTGGGTGACGAATGCGGTAAATGCAAAAGTCACACGCGGTTCTAGCCAAACTAACTCTTCTCCAGCTCTCATTATTAGAGGGCTGGAGAAGAAGTTTGGAAGTGGGAACCGAAGCACCGTGGCATTGCAATCATTTGATTTAACTGTGCAACAGGGTGAATTCATCACCATTGTTGGAGCCTCCGGATGCGGTAAGAGCACGTTGCTCTCACTTGTTGCTGGACTAGAAAAACCAACCGCCGGATCATTGGAAGTCAATGGTCAGGTGGCTTTCATGTTTCAAGATGCCACTTTGCTTCCTTGGTTGACGGCAAAACAAAACATTGAATTGTCATTGCGGCTACGGGGAGTTGCCAAAAGTGAACGAAGTGGAAAGGCGCTTGAGCTGCTCACTCGAGTCCGTCTAGAACATGCGGCCAATAGACGACCACATGAGCTCTCAGGTGGAATGCGACAGCGAGTTGCACTCGCACGATGTCTGGCACAAGAAGCGCGCATTGTTTTGATGGATGAACCATTAGGTGCTCTTGATGCAATGACTCGCGATTTGCTTCATGACGAAATCGAACGAGTTGCTAAAGAAGCTGAACTCACAGTTCTGTTTGTTACTCACAATATGCGTGAAGCAATTCGCCTCGGTGATCGAGTGATCTTGATGGGTAACGATCCAGGTCGAATTGTTCACGAGCAAAACATTTCACTTGCACGTCCTCGTCAGATCGACTCTGCCGATGTGGCAACCCGAGCTGCTGACTTAACCAAACAACTCCGAGAGGTAAGTACTCATGACAATCTCTGATTTGTTGAGTCCAGAAAATCCTCTGATCAAAGTTTCAACTTTGAGTAGCAGAGTGTGGGCCTGGCTTTGGCCAAAACTTCTAGCTGTTTCACTTGTCATTGGTTTTTGGCAAACCTTGGTTGTAGTTGAGTGGCGACCTGTTTATGTTCTGCCTTCCCCAGCAACTGTTTTTTCTCAATTGCTTGAGTTGATGCAGTCCGAAAGATTTTGGTCTGCCGTCAACACCACGATGTCTCGCGCTGTCATCGGATTCGTTATTGCCTTACTGGTTGGCACCATTGTCGGTGTTGCTGTCGCAAAGGTTGCACCATTACGACTGGCAATCGGATCGCTTATTACGGGTTTGCAGACGATGCCTTCCATCGCTTGGTTTCCTTTAGCGATTTTGCTTTTTGGACTTGGTGAAGAAGCAATCATGTTTGTGGTTGTACTTGGGGCAGCTCCGAGTATTGCTAACGGAGTGATATCTGGTGTGGATCACGTTCCACCTGCGTTCAGCAAATTAGGCAAGATGATGGGTGCTCGCGGACTTGAGCTGTATCGCTTCATCATTTTGCCAGCAGCAATGCCGGCGTATGTTTCAGGATTAACACAAGGTTGGTCTTTTGCATGGCGCAGTTTGATGGCGGGTGAATTGCTGGTCATCATTGCTGAACGTCCTTCACTCGGAGCCCAGCTGGAGTTTGCTCGTCAGTTCTCCAAAGCTCCAATGTTGTTGGCGACCATGTTCGTAATTTTGATTATCGGCATGTTGGTTGATGGAGTTTTCTCGGCAGGCTCTAGGCGAATCCGCGTGAAGCGAGGCCTGTCCACCACTAACTAAGTGGATAGTCAGATGACAGGGCTGGTTGCTGTTTCTCATGCTGCGGCAACCACCCCTGCCATAATGCGCCTGTGCACATTTCAGCCAGAGTTGATTACGCGATGCGAGCGCTTTTGGTGTTGACGGGTGCGGCGAAATCTTCGAATCCAGGCTTGATCAAGAGTGAGGTTTTGGCAACCTCACAACAGATCCCAACCAAATTTCTTGAGAGTATTTTGGTGAGCCTGCGCAACGCAGGAATTGTTTCCAGCCACAGAGGAATGGACGGCGGATACCGGCTTGCAAAACCTCCGACTGAGATCTCAGTTGCAGATGTCATGCGGGCACTCGAAGGGCCACTTGCAGCCGTCCGCGGGGAACGGCCAGAAGACATGGAATACGTCGATGACGCCGAACATCTCGGTGAGGTGTGGATCGCCACCCGAGCGGCCTTACGCAATGTATTAGAGGACGTAAGCCTTGATGCAGTTCATTCGGGAGCGCTACCGAAAACAGTCAAGAGTTTGCTCAATGAGCCTGGCGCCTGGGAACGGCGTTAAAAGTTACTAAATACCCTGCACTCATTCGCTTATGAGTTCTACGATGAAGTTATGAACATCGACAAGCAAGAAGTAGCAGTTGAGTTTCGCAACCTCACAAAGTTTTATGGCAAATCACTAGGTGTGCAAGACCTGAGTTTCGCCGTTCAACCAGGTGAAGTTTTCGGATTTCTTGGACCAAATGGTGCTGGTAAAACCACTGCGATGCGCGCGCTCATGGGACTCATCACACCAACGTCGGGTCAGGCTTTTGTTTTTGGAGTAGATGTCACGAATGCAGCACCTGAATATCGTGCCGACATCGGATACTTGCCAGGCGTCTTTGATGCCTACAAAAACATGACCGGAAAAGAGTTCCTAGATTTTGTCGCCAACATGCGTGGTGTGGATTGCTCAGAGTATGTCGCTGACCTCACTGCACGATTTGATTTAGATCTGTCACGCCAAATCAGCACTCTGTCCAAGGGCAATCGACAAAAACTTGGCGTCATTCAAGCATTTATGCATAAGCCTCGAGTTTTGATTTTGGATGAACCTACAAGTGGACTTGATCCACTTGTGCAACATGAATTTGAAAAACTTCTCGCAGAATCCAAAGATCGAGGTGCTGCCATTGTTCTCTCATCACATGTATTAAGCGAAGTTGAACATCTGGCAGATCGAGTGGCGATTTTGCATAAGGGTCAGTTGCAACTTGTTGAACATATATCTGTGTTGAAACAACAAGCTGTTAGAACTATTGAAGTGAGTTTGATCCGTAAAGCGACGGAATCAGATTTTGATTACATCCCAGGAATCGACGATTTGAGGATTTTCGAAAACAGAGTTACCTGTAATCTCACTGGAGAAGTAACTAAATTTCTCGAACTCATTACGACTTTTGGAGTCGAGAGTATTCATACCTACGAACCGAGCCTTGAAGATATTTTCCTCTCCCTTATTCCACAAGAAGGTGCACGATGAAAACGCGTCTGATTCTCAAAACAGTGAAAGATCGTTGGCGCAGTATCACTTTGTGGTGTGTAGGTTTAGTTGCGCTGGGGGCTGTGCAACTTTCTGTGTATCCAACAGTGCGTGATGCAGCCGAAGGGATGAATCAATTCATCGAAGCATTTCCAGATGCCTTTAAAGCAATATTTCGAATGGAAGATTATGTCTCTGGTCCCGGCTATTTGGGAACAGAACTTTTCAGTTTGACTCTACCTCTGATCTTTTTGACAGTAGGTTCAAGTTGGGGAGCTGCAGCAACAGCCGAAGACGAAGAAAACGGAACCGCTGACTTACTACTTGCCCTTCCATTGTCACGATTCAAAATTTGGATTAGTAAGAATCTTGCACTTGCTGGAGTGCTTGTCACTATGGGCACGATTATTTACGTAGTTTTGAGAGTGGGTTCATTGCTCGTCGATATGAGCATTGACTCGATCCCACTTCTTGCGGGTGTCGTGTCCTGCATGTTTCTTGGCTACTTCTTCTCTTCATTGGCAGGAGCTATTGGTGCAGCCATGGGACGAAAGAGTGCAGCCTTGGGAGTTTCTATTGCCGTGGCCATCAGTTCCTTTGTTTTCTATTCATTGGCCCCTTTGGTTGATACGTTCGATGCGATACTTCCCTTCAATCCATTCGAGTGGGCCATTGGCGGTAAACCTTTAGTCAATGGTTTCATCTGGATTGACTTAGCGAAACTGGTTGTCTTCAGTGCGGCTCTAAATATCGTTGCAGTTCGCCTGTTTATGAAACGGGACATCCGAATTTAGGTAAGAATAGGTGTATGGCCAAGCGAAAACTGACCCTCATTACCTGCGCTTTTCTTCTGCTTGCACCGAATCTTTCGGCGCAAGCACTCGAAGGTGAATCAGTCACCGTAGTGGCGGTAGGTGATATTGGAATGTTGGCAGGGGAACAAGCAGCCACTGCTGAACTAACTACACGGATCAATCCTGATCGAGTTTTGTTGCTTGGAGATCTCGCGTACTACACAGGTAGTGCATATGAATTTGAAACTTACTTTGATCCATTCTGGGGAGTGCACGCAAGCAAGTCGTGGGCAGTTCCAGGTAATCACGAGTACGGAACTCGTTACGCCGTTGGTTATCGTCTCTATGCCCAAGCCCACAACTGGCCGTTGCAACCAAACCTCGATGCCTGGTGGTCACGCAAAATAGCTGGTTCTGATTGGGTCGTGATTGGCCTCGATTCAGAAAAAGCAACCGGTGCCGCTGGAGCCCGACAAGAGAAGTTTCTCAAACTCGTACTCAAGCGATACCCAGGGAAACCAATCATTGTGATGTGGCATCGCCCAAGATTTTCAAAAGGTATTCATGGCAATACCACCTACATGAACAACCTCTGGAACATTGCAATGTCGGATTTAGATGTGAAGATGTTCTTGTGGGGACATGATCACAATTACGAACGTCGAACTATCACCAAACGATTAGCAAATGGCACTAAGCACTCCGTACAAACTTTTGTAGTGGGTACAGGTGGAGCGCAATTACGTAATTGCCCTTCTGGTTCCAAACTTCCTCATCTGCAATGCGGCACCAAGAACAACTTCGGGGTATTGAAGTTGGATCTCGGAGAGACAAACTATGGGTGGAGTTTCATCAAAATTGATGACCAAATTTATGACTCTGGCGTAACGACTATTAACTAGTCGCATTCCTTGGGACAAAGAAATTCTCGACAACTGAATCGATAAGTGTGTACCAGGCTTCAGGGTCGACACGGTGTGGAGCTATGTCATCGATAGCTCGGCCAATTGTGTAGGCCTGAATAAATACTGCGGCTGCATGAGTGTCGTACTCGCGAGCGGATAGTTCCTTCTCTTGAGCTTCGCGGAAAAGATCGGCGAGTGAGTCAGTTAATCGTTGCTGTTCGAGGCCCAAAGCTTTGCGAAATCTCTCATTACCGGTTGCACGTGCAAGTGCACCAATTCTTTGGGCTCGCAGAACGGTCAAATCTGGATTTTGAGTTGCGCGAGTGACTTTCTTGATTCTTTCAATAAAGACCTCACGGCTTGTTGAGGCCTGCACAACAGACGTGATTTTTTCTATTGTGAGATCCACGTAGATTGAAAAGATCTCAATCTCAGCGGCTTCGAGCAATTCTGAAAAATCTTCAAAATGGTGGTAGAGCGAGCCCCGTGAAATCCCCGAAATTTCAAGCACATGTTCGACATTCAACAGCTCGAAATTTTCAGCCTGCATCAATTCGACAACAGTAGAAATCAGTTTAGTTTTTGTTGGGTGGTTACCCTTGGAGAGAGAGTGGTTCATTACCTCATTCTAGAACGCATCACTGTGTACGCTGAAGCCATGATTGTGACTCTCACTGGGGCTTTCAAAAACGCAGGCGATTACCTCATTGGAGATAGAGCGAGGAAACTTGTCCGCGCTCATGTGGACGCTGAAGTGATTGACATCAACCGCAAAGAAATCACTGATTCACACTACGAGACCTTCAATAAAGCTAGGGCAGTTCTATTGACTGGTGGACCTGCGTACCAAAAAATGATGTATCCGAAAATTTATGATCTAGACGTAGCGCGCATTGAAGTTCCGATCATTCCGTTTGGTCTCGGCTGGAAAGGCCACCTAGGGCAAACGCCACAGGAGTTTGAATTCTCAACTCCCGCTACTCAGTTCATTCAGCACATTCACAGCGATAAGAGTCACTACTCAAGTGCCCGCGATTTCCTAACGCTTGAGGTCCTCAAAAAGCACGGAGTAGAAAATGTTGCCATGACCGGCTGCCCGGCTTGGTATGACGAAGCCATGATCGACCAGGACTATGAGTTTTCGAATGAGGTCAAGACTCTGGTGTTTTCTATGCCGGCAGCACCTAACAATCAAGTGAAAGATGTGATTGCAGGTTTGGCAAAAAGATTCTCAAGAGCCAAGAAGTATCTGACTTTTCAAGCTGGGTATCGCTCGACGAATGCGCAACGAGAAGCAGAAATCACTAAGTGGTTTCGATCCTCAATGTTTACAGGATTTCGATATGGTTTTAGACCTGTGAGTTTTGAGTCTGACTTTGGAAAATTTACCGAAGTCATGTCTCAGTCGGACTTCCATATCGGATATCGAGTGCACTCACACATCTTCTCTTTGTCGCAACGAAAAAGTTCAATCTTGATTGCTGAAGATTCTCGAGGAATCGGCCAAACACAGGCAATGGGTGGAGAGGCACTGAAGTCTTCTGACTCAAGTGCGTCGATTTTGTCCAAGGTCGATGATTTATTCGATTCAAAGGGTCAGGCTGTTGAGCAGTCAATTTCAACAATGAGGAAGACTTATCCCACAATGCTCGATTTTCTGGGTCAAATCTAAACTTATTCGAGTCACGCCTCGATATAGTTCGGCAGTTGAAATTTCCCTGAAAGTAGTGTGAATTCGTATGGGTACTGAGGTTCTTTACCTAGATATCGCCCAGCGTCTCGCTGTAGATCTTCTAGGCATGATTTTCTTAGTCGGGCCATTGTTCTATCGCAATTACCGCCGAATTGATTTTGTTGCAGTTTTTATGGCCTGCAATGTAGGTCTTTTTTCTGTACTAACAGTCCTGGCAACCAGTGAGATTTCCGCGGCGATTGGATTTGGTCTTTTCGGTGTTCTATCGATTATTCGCCTAAGAAGTTCTGAGTACAACAACATTCATATTTCTTATTTCTTCATTTCAATTGCAATAGCGCTTGTGACTTCTCTAGAGACTCACCCAGTGCAAATGTCACTGGCACTTATTGCACTTCTTGTCGGCGTTGTAGCTGTACTGGATTCCAACAAACTTCGCAAGAAGACTTATGAGACTGATGTGGTCCTAGATCGCGTCTTCGACACCGAGGCTGAACTACGGACTCATCTCGAAAACAAACTTGATTGCGAAATCGTCAATATGCAGATCACTTCTTTGAACTACCTCAACGAAACTTCTCGTGTGACTATCAACTATCAACCAAAGCCGTCAAGTTCTCAATAGCATGAACATAGGTTCACATTTTCCAGCCATTGATCTAAACACGGTTACATCTGGCTGGAATTTGCAGAAACGCAAAGATGCCAAGTACATCATCGAAATTGATGCATTGACACAATTGTTTGTCGATACTGAAGTTGAATTATCTCAACTTGAAATTGCAGGTAAGCGAAATTTTGAATACTCAACTCAATATTTCGATACTCAAGATCTGGCTTCGTACACCATGCATCTAGCGGGAAAGCGGAAACGATTCAAAGTTCGTCATCGTCATTACAAAGACACAAATCTTGATCGCTTTGAAGTTAAAACAAAAGTACCTCGATCTCAAACTCACAAATACATTCTCGAAAGTCACACTGACTTTGACAGCAAGGGCAGAGATTTCGTCGCCCATTCGTTGGTTGCTGCCTACGGCGATGAATACTTGACAGAGGTGGATCTCGATCTAAGACCAGTTGCTCAGATGACTTTCACTCGTTCAACACTGGTACTTACTCATTCGCTAGATCGAATCACCATTGATACGGGGCTTAAATCGAAATTCGAAGGCCGAGAACTGAACCTCAGAGATGATTTCTGTATTCTCGAATTGAAGTCAGAAGAAGTTCGCAGTGCAATGCACACGGATTTACTCAAACTCAGCGCACGACCTCGAAAGCTCAGCAAATATATGGTGACAGTGGATGCGCTTAATGCAGATCGGCCGCGAGCAATTACTGAACGAGATTTGGCCCGCTACTTTGTCAGAAATTAATTGCGAGCATTTGGGTCATTTGACTGTGACTGAAAGCGACTTCTGAACGGTTCCGAATTTATTCGTCAATGTGATCAGAACTTTGAACTTTTGAGTTTTGCGTGCACTGATAGTTAATTTCTTAGCACTGTTGAGCACTACACCTTTTATTACTGACTTCAACTTTAGCGAGGAACCAGAACTTACATTAACTTGAGAAACACAGGCCTTAAGTTTCTTGCACGTGATGTTTGTAGAACTAAGAAGTACCGGAAGAGCTGTTTTGTTAGATGAATTTGGGGTCGCAATGGTTAGCCCAAATGTTCCCGTGCCATCGTCAACTCGACCGTAGCTGACACCAGCAGGAAGGGCAGGAGTTGTCACCGAATCGACGAGTGTGAAAACCATTCCGACTCGTGATGCTAAACGCACGGTATCCCCACGGGTGCATCCCACTCCAAACGGTAAATCTTTGCTCGTCGCACCCTGATAAAGGGTCAAGAATCGTTTGGCACCGAGTGACGTGTTCGCTGGAAAGAAATACGTGTTCTTGCCAGTAGTCAATTGTTTGTCTGTAAGAAGCCATCCAGAAATATTCACAGCTGAATTGCCTGGGTTGTACAACTCAATCCAATCCGTACCAGCGCATTGGACTTCGTTAATAACTACCAGTGGTGTGGCTGCTTGAGTCGCTGGCGTCTGTGATAACACCAAGGCGAAAGATGCGAGAGTTACAGAAAGTGATTTACCAAATTGCATAATTTGTGACACTTCCCTTCTCAATCGCTGATACCAGCGAACAATAGTTCTACATTTAGGTCATGCGCATTCTTTTCATCGGTGGTACTCGTTTTGTGGGTCTTGCAATGGCCAGGGCTGCATTAATGGCGGGTCACGATGTTGAGGTTTTCCATCGGGGGAGCACCACACCGCGCAACCTTGATGGTGCAAAACACCTCATTGGTGATCGGACCAGAGATGTCACAGCACTTCAAAAGGGTGAATGGGATGTCGTGGTTGATGTGTGCGGATACCGCCCACACGAAGTTCATGCGCTTGCTGATGTTGTCACTGGGCGTCACAACAAATATGTTTTTGTTTCTACAGTTTCAGTCTATGCGGATCAAATTCCTCACATGTCCAATGAATCAGCCGCTCTTGCAGATGTAACTGCGTTAGAAAATTTAGATCCAATCAATGCACCTATGACTGGCGAAATTTACGGACCACTCAAAGTTTTGTGTGAGCAGGCAGTGCGCGAGCATTATCAAAACAATCTGATTCTTCGTCCAAGTTATGTACTTGGCCCTGAGGATTACACAAATCGATTTTCACAGTGGGTGCAACGCATTTCTGCTGGTGGAGAAGTTTTAGTTCCAGGGCCGAAAGATGCTGCGATGCAGTACATCGACGCACGTGATCAAGCAGAGTTTTTTGTGGAAGCAATTGAAAAAGATCTGCAAGGAGATTTTCATCTTGCGACCCCACAACCACCATTTAGTTTTGAAGAAATGCTCAATGAGGTTGTTGCTGAAGTCGGTACTTCTACGTCAAAGTTGACCTGGATTACTCCTCAGGAGGCCGAAGTCGCTGAGACCGATTTCCCCCTCTGGGCAGGAGGAGATTCGGTGGGAATGCTGGCTTTGGACACTTCGAAAGCAGTCGCAGCAGGGCTGAATTGCCGGCCTTTAGCCCACACAATTAGAGATATTCAGACAGCTTTATTGACCCAATCCACGCGTAATTAGAAGGCCGCAAGGGTCAAAAGTCCCCTTACTTTCTGCGATTTTCTTGTGAACGTCTGTGAGAAGGCTAGGGAAAAGACAAGGAACATCCAAGAGACCCAAAATTGGTATTCGTGGGGGGATAACCCCCTTTAACCTCCTCCCATAGCGAAGGTAAACCGCCTACGCAGTCCACATGGAGGAATCATGAACAGCCGACTCTCCCGCCGGATGCTCATCGCAGGAGGCGCTCTTGCTGGCCTGGGTTCGACCATGTCTTTTGGGTCTGCTCAGGCACTTTTCCCATCTGAGAATCCCGGATCTGGAATCACTGATTCCCTAGAGCCAGCTGCAAGTTCAACCCCAACCGCTGGCCAAACCTCAGCTCCTGCAGCGACAACAACTGCTGCACCTTCAGCTACCTCAACTTCAGCACCTTCCGCCTCAGCTAGTGCCAACCCAACAAGCACCAAAAAAGCGACCACCAAGCCAACCGCCAAACCAACTGCCACCGCTACCACTGCGACTGGTCCAAAGGATGGCGATTACACCGGCACTGCAAAACGTGCTGGTGTGTATGGAAACGTGCAGGTGCAGATCCGTGTTTCGGGTGGTGTCATCACAGCGATTGCAGTTCCAGTTGCTCCAAGCAAGGATCAGGAATCCATCGATATCAACACTTGGGCGATTCCCGATCTCAAAGCTGCAGCACTCTCTTCGCAGTCTGCAAATATCGCATCACTTTCAGGCGCTACGTACACCAGCCGCGCATTTGCCTCATCATTGCAAAGCGCATTAACGGCGGCCGGACTATGAACCAGCCTTCTGTGAAACTTGCCAGCCTCGATGGTTGGGTTCGCGAAACTCATGCCGAAGAGGTTTGGGGAACAGTTGTGACCTTCGATGTACGCGGTGCGGAGCTTGATGCTGGTGCACGTGAATCAATCAATGAGGCAGTTGGCTTCCTCCATCAGGTAGATGAGTGGTTTTCCACTTACCGCGTAGATTCACCAATTACAGCACTTCGCAACGGACTTCGTAGTTTCGAACAAATGCCAGAAATCGTTCAGCAAGTTTTGGATAACTGTGAATACTTGCGCGAACTCACTCATGGAGTTTTTGACCCTTGGTCAGTCGAAGGTGGAGTTGATCCATCTGGTTACGTCAAAGGTTGGGCTGCTGACATTGCAGCAGATTTGATTGTTGCCAATGGTTACTCCAATGTGTCAGTGAATGCAGCTGGCGATGTGAGTTGCCGAGGTTTTCAATCACCTGACACTCCCTGGGTTGTTGGCATTCGTCATCCAGAACATGCGCTCGAAGTCATTAAAACAGCATCTGTGTTCAATGGCGCAATCGCAACTTCAGGTGAATATGAACGCGGAGCTCATATTTTGAATCCACGTACCAAGAACCACAACATGGCTCTGACCTCAGCAACCGTCGTTGGTCCGGATGGCGGTATGGCAGATGCACTCGCCACTGCTTTTGTCATCGCCGGAGCTGAGGGAGTCAACTGGTTTGCAGGACTTCCACAATGGTCGGCCTACTTAGTTCAAGGAGAGTCAGCTCAGTTCTTTGGGCCGGCTTTCGATACAGATTTAGTTTCACAGCAATCACAAGGAGAGAACAAATGAAAAAGGGACTCGCTTACTACAGCGCAACTGTCTCAGCTGCTGCAATTTTCGCGTCAGTAGCCACCGCCGGTCTCGCATGGGCTGATGATGACGATTATGACGATGAAGATGAGGATGACGACGATGATGAAGTTGTTCTCAACCTCTGTGATTGGCCAGAGCTCCTTGCCGACAAGATCGACAAAGAGGTCAACGATTCCTACGCAGTTAAGGCTGCAAAGAAGAACTTAGATCGCGCAGTCTCCAACGTGAAGTCTGCTGTGAAGTCAGAGGTTTCAGCTCAAAAAGTTTTAGCTGAATTGCTTAAGAAGAAGAAGCCAAACGAAAAGGCTTTGAAGACTGCCCAGACTAAGTACCTCAAAGCTGTTGCTTCGACCGTTTCTTTGCGCACAGCTCAATCAACTGCCCAGCTCACCTACAACACCGTGATAGCAACCACTCGCGCCTCGATTGAGAGTCGTTATGCAACCGATTGTGGAACCGTTCCGGTAGATCCAACGCCAACTCCAACACCTACTGTTCCGGTTGATCCAACTCCGACTCCTACTGTTCCGGTTGATCCGACACCAACTCCTACTGTTCCGGTTGATCCAACACCGACTCCTACGGTGCCTGTTGATCCAACACCTACAGTTCCAGTTGATCCAACTCCAACCGTTCCAGCCCTTGCTGCACCAACCGGAGTCAAAGCAATGGCAACAAGTCAATTAGCTGCTGGCGCATTCCGCATCACCTGGAATGCAGTCACCGGTGCAACTTCTTACAAGGTTTACCGTGATGGTGCGTTGATCGGTACTCCAACCACTACGACCTTCACACCAGCAACAGTGACTAATGCAGCTCCAGCTGTGTACACCGTTGAAGCTGTGAATGCGACATCTACCTCTGCTCCTTCAGCCGCTATTTCTGCAGCTCCATACGCAGGATCTTCTGCTGCTGACAAAAAGGGTCTCAAGGTTTACGGCTACATCAAGGTCACCCTGGCGGTTACCGACAAGCGAGTCACTGGTTGCTGGGCCACCTACCCAACTGACAGCGAATCATTGAGCATCAACACCTCAGCGATTCCAAAGCTGTGCGCTCAGGTAATCACCAGCCAGACCTCGACAGTCTCATCAATTTCAGGTGCGACCGCAACAGTGGCTGCATTCAAGATTTCAGTTCAAGCAGCACTCACTGCTGCAGGCATCTAAAACACACCAGGAGAAACAATGAAAAAATACACTCACCGCACCATCTCTGGTGTGTCCGCTGCAGCAATTGCTGCCGGAACAGTTGGTTCTGCAGTCCTCACCATGGG
>JBEBBR010000010.1:0-2714 GCA_041158285.1 Actinomycetota bacterium | reverse complement strand
CAGAACTCTCACCAGGTGAGCATGTACTCGATTTGTATAGCGGTGCGGGTTTGTTCACCTTGCCGCTTGCAGATGCCGTCGGTGCTGGCGGTCGAGTGGAGGCAGTTGAAGGCGATCGCCGCGCGGTCAAAGATGCCACCCACAATGCCAAGCGTTACCAAAACATCCTGATCCACAATCAAGGTGTTTCGCAGTGGCTGTCACAATCCAAACTCAAAACCTGCGATGTGATTGTGCTCGACCCACCGCGAGCTGGCGCTGGGGCAGAAGTCATCAACAAAATGGTGAAACTCACCCCTAGAACCATTGTCTATGTGGCCTGCGACCCTGCGGCTTTGGCACGAGATGTGGCTCTTTTGAACGATCGCGGATATTTCCTCGAAGAAATTACTGGCTGGGACGCCTTCCCGATGACTCACCACGTTGAGTCCATCGCCAAATTCGTCTCACGGTAAGATATCTTGATGTCAAGATAAATTTTCTGCTGGGAGTCTGATCTGTATGGCCCACCCAAATTCTTTCAACGCCAAAGCTTCGCTTTCGGTTGGTGACAAGTCTTTTGAGTACTTCGATATTTCGTCAGTGGCTGGGTCTGCGACCTTGCCTTTCACGCACAAGGTTCTGCTAGAGAATCTCCTTCGCTGCGAAGATGGTGCAAATATCACCGCCGATCAGATTCGCTCACTCGGCGCCTGGGATGCATCTGCAACTCCATCTGATGAAATTCAATTCACTCCGGCTCGCGTGATCATGCAGGACTTCACTGGCGTGCCATGTGTAGTCGATCTCGCAACCATGCGTGAAGCTGTCAAAGAGCTCGGTGGCGACCCTCAGAAGATCAATCCACTTGCACCAGCAGAATTGGTTATCGATCACTCGGTGATTTCAGATAACTTCGGTCAAAAAGATTCCTTCGACCTCAACGTTGCTGTCGAATATGAACGCAACAAGGAGCGCTACACATTCTTGCGCTGGGGACAGACCGCTTTTGATGAATTCAAAGTTGTTCCACCAGGAACCGGAATTGTTCACCAAGTAAATATCGAACATCTTGCACGCACCATCATGGTTCGCAATGGTGTCGCTTACCCAGACACTGTTGTTGGTACTGACTCACACACCACCATGGTCAACGGACTTGGTGTCCTCGGATGGGGCGTTGGCGGTATTGAGGCCGAAGCTGCAATGCTCGGTCAGCCAGTATCAATGCTCATTCCACGCGTTGTTGGTTTCAAACTCCATGGTGTGCTTCCAGCTGGCACCACCGCAACTGACTTGGTTTTGGTTATTACTGAATTGCTCCGCAAACACGGTGTTGTCGGTAAATTCGTAGAGTTCTACGGCGAAGGTGTTGCAAGTGTGCCATTGGCAAACCGTGCCACCATCGGAAACATGAGCCCTGAATATGGATCAACTGCAGCTATCTTCCCAATCGACGAAGAAACCTTGCGTTACCTGCGTTTGACCGGACGTAGTGAAGAACAAGTTGCACTCGTTGAGGCTTATTGCAAGGCTCAAGGCCTATGGCATGACGCAACATCAGCTGACTATGTCGAGCCGGTCTATTCTGAATATCTCGAACTCGATCTTTCAACTGTTGTGCCTTCTATTGCTGGACCAAAGCGTCCACAGGATCGTGTGGAACTCACCAATGCGAAATCATCATTCGCACAAGCACTTCCAACATACGCACCTGATTTCTCAAAGCCGACTGATGTTGTCCTTCACAATGGTGTTTCGACAGTGCTCGATCATGGACATGTTGTTATTGCTTCGATTACTTCATGCACCAACACTTCTAACCCTTCAGTGATGTTGGGCGCAGGTTTGTTGGCTCGTAATGCCGTCGAAAAAGGACTGACTTCAAAGCCATGGGTGAAGACCACATTGGCACCAGGTTCAAAAGTTGTTACTGATTACTACGACAAATCTGGTCTTACTCCATACCTCGAAAACCTCGGATTCCACTTGGTTGGTTATGGATGTGTGACATGTATTGGCAACAGCGGTCCACTTCCAGAAGAGATCTCTGCAGCTGTCAATGCTGAAGACCTCACTGTGGTTTCGGTGTTGAGTGGTAATCGCAACTTCGAAGGCCGTATTAATCCTGATGTCAAAATGAATTACTTGGCATCACCACCTTTGGTTATTGCATATGCCTTGGCTGGAACCATGAATTTCGATTTCGAAAATGATTCTTTGGGTAATGACAAAGATGGCAACCCTGTGTACTTGCGTGACATCTGGCCAACCCCAGCTCAGGTTCAGCAAACCATTGATTCTTCAATCGATGCTGACATGTTTTCTCAGCGCTACGCAAGTGTTTTCGATGGTGATGCACGTTGGAAGGGTTTGCCAGTTCCAACTGGTGACACTTTCGAATGGGATGCAAAGTCAACCTATGTTCGCAAACCTCCTTACTTCGAAGGTATGCCTCGCACTCCACAGCCGGTGAGTGACATTTCTGGTGCACGTGTGCTTGCAAAACTCGGCGATTCCGTAACCACTGACCACATTTCTCCTGCAGGCTCGATCAAGGCAGGAACTCCAGCGGGTCAATATCTCGAATCAAATGGTGTGTCCGTCAAGGATTTCAACTCATACGGTTCACGTCGTGGAAATCACGAAGTCATGATTCGCGGTACATTCGCAAACATCCGACTTCGCAATCAGTTGCTTGATGGAGTTGAAGGTGGCTACACCCGCGACTTCAC
>JBEBBR010000009.1:0-2711 GCA_041158285.1 Actinomycetota bacterium | reverse complement strand
ATCAAGTCCGCGTTGTGGTTGTTGACTCAATGGCTCTGTATCTGGCATTAATGCGGCGATGCGCTTAGCGAGTTCAGGGGCACCTGGAGCTGCATATTGCAGGTGGTAGTACTCCTCAGGGAAGCCATAAAAGTCATAGATCAACGGCATGGGAGTGGTTGCCCCAACCATGAGTGGTGCCGATTCCCAGTGGGCGCTGATAATCAGGATCGCCTTAGGGGTTGGAAGTTCTGCCGACCAATTTGCTAACTCAGAACGCCATTGGGCGTGTTCGAGCAGGGGTGGAGCTCCGTGTCCGATGTAAAGAGATGGCATACGCATGGGTGGAGTGTATCCAAAAGTAGTTCAATGTTCAACTACTTAGTACGTGAAGAAGCCAGCTCCCGTTTTCCGCCCCAATTCGCCGGCTTTGACCTTGGCGCTCAGGAGCGCTGGTGGGCGCAAAGTCTCATCACGTAGTTCGGTGGCGAGGGTATTGGCGATTGCCTCGACGGTGTCGAGCCCAATCAGGTCGCACAGGGCCAGTGGGCCGATCGGATGCGCACAACCTTCGACCATTCCAGTGTCGATGTCAGCCGCGGAAGCGACGTGATGTTCAAGCATTCGGATTGCACTGCACAGATAGGGAATAAGCAGTGCGTTCACGACAAACCCAGAACGATCCGCGCACACAATCGGTTTCTTACCAAGAGTCTCGCGCCCAAACGCAACGCAGGTTTCGACAATCGCAGGATCGGTTTGGTCTGATGCCACAACTTCGATCAAGGACAAAACTTGAACAGGATTAAAGAAATGCAATCCGATTACACGTTCTGGTCGCTTGGTGAAACTTCCAATAGTTGCTATGGGAATCGATGAAGTGTTTGTTGCAAGAATTGCATCGGCTTTAGCGTGTGCATCAATCGCAGCAAAAGTTTGAGACTTGATTTCTGGATTTTCAGAAACAGCTTCGATGATGAGATCACATGCATTGATTGCAGCGAAATCAGTTGAAGCAGTAATGCTTTCAATCAGTGCATCACTTTCGGCAGCTGTCATTGAACCTTTTTTGGCAGCGCGATCATGTGCCAACTTGATTCGAGAAATTCCAACAGTGAGTGCTTCAGTATCGCGTTCGACCACGACAACAGACAGCCCAGCACGCAGGCAAACATCGGCAATCCCCGAACCCATTTGTCCGCAACCGACGACTGCCACCGAAGTGATGTTGTGTGAACTCACGCTCAACTCCTGAATCTTGTTTCGTGAGTGGGAGGTTAGTCCTGCCTACCTGTGCAATGTGTCACAGGACTGCAAAATTACACAGAAAATTGCTTTTGTTACCGGCAATTGCGAGCAGAATAGGGGGTGACACAACGGAGTGTTTTGGAGGAAAAATGTCTGTAGTAGACGTAGCAGCACCGACCCGCAATCAGAAGCTGTTGGACTGGGTTGACTCGGTTGCCAATCTGACCCAACCAGATCGAATTGTCTGGTGTGATGGTTCCGAAGAGGAATGGCACAGACTTACATCCGAACTTGTTGATGCAGGCACATTGATCAAACTTAATCCTGCTTTGCGTCCGAATTCGTTCCTTGCTCGGTCAAATCCTTCTGACGTAGCTCGCGTTGAAGATCGGACTTTCATCTGCAGTGAAAAAGAGGAAGATGCAGGTCCCACCAATAATTGGCAAGAGCCTGCTCAGATGCGACAAACATTGAATGGTCTATTCAAGGGATCTATGCGCGGTCGCACGATGTATGTCGTTCCGTTCTCAATGGGTCCGTTAGGTTCCAAGATTTCTCAACTCGGTGTTGAAATCACAGACTCTGCGTATGTCGTCATCAACATGAAAATCATGACTCGAATGGGACAAGCTGCACTTGACCTCATCGGTAGCGATGGAGATTTTGTTCCAGCTGTTCACTCTGTAGGTATGCCGCTTGTTGATGGTGTCGAAGATGTTGCTTGGCCATGCAACGACACCAAGTACATCGTGCATTTCCCCGAGACTCGTGAGATTTGGTCCTTCGGATCTGGCTATGGCGGAAACGCATTACTTGGTAAGAAATGTTTCGCACTTCGCATCGCATCCGCAATGGGTCGCGATGAAGGTTGGCTTGCAGAGCATATGTTGATTCTTAAACTCACTTCACCTGCTGAAGAGGTGCGTTACATTGCGGCTGCTTTCCCATCAGCTTGTGGCAAAACCAATCTTGCAATGCTCGAACCAACAGTTCCAGGTTGGAAAGTCGAAACTGTTGGCGACGATATTTGTTGGATGCGTTTTGGTGATGACCTTCAACTACATGCGATTAATCCAGAAGCTGGTTTCTTTGGCGTTGCGCCGGGAACAAGTTTGAAGACCAACGCAAACGCAATCAAGAGTATGTATGCAAATTCCATTTTCACCAATGTCGCATTGACTGATGATGGTGATGTGTGGTGGGAAGGATTGACTGACACACCTCCAGCACATCTCATTGACTGGAAGGGAAGCGATTGGACTCCAGAATCAGGTGTGCTATCAAGCCATCCAAATTCACGTTTCACTGCACCTGCATCTCAGTGCCCATCGATTGCGCCTAACTGGGAAGACCCAGCCGGCGTTCCAATCTCAGCGATTTTGTTCGGTGGTCGTCGTGCCACCAACGTTCCACTCGTTACCGAGGCATACGACTGGCAGCATGGTGTATTCATGGGTGCGACTGTTGCTTCAGAACAAACTGCA
>JBEBBR010000008.1:0-3631 GCA_041158285.1 Actinomycetota bacterium | reverse complement strand
GCATTTGAATCGGGATCATTGATTGGTTATGCGCATCTCGATCTCAGCGATGTTGTGCAAGGGCCAAGTGCAGAACTTGCGGTACACCCAGATTTTCGACGTCATGGAGTGGGTCGCGCTTTGTTGTCTGCACTGATTGCAGAATCAGGTGCCGATTCACTTCGGCTATGGGCCCACGGTGAAAACACATCAGCTGCAGCTCTAGCTCACACTTTTGGATTTGAACGCGTAAGAACGTTATGGCAAATGCGTCGGTCGCTTTTTTCGGCAGTCCCTGAATTTGTGATCCCTGATGGAATTATCTTTCGCAGCTTCAATCCCGAAACAGATATCGACGGCTGGTTGGCGTGTAACGCACGAGCATTTGCTGCGCATCCAGAACAAGGTCGCTGGACTGAAGTCGATCTAAACAACCGCATGAGTGAAAGTTGGTTCAACCCCCAAGGTTTTATAGTCGCGGTGGATCAACACGGTCAGATCGTTGGCTTTCACTGGACCAAAATCCATGCAAAAACTACGAATCAAATTTTCGATCATGAAGCTATTGGCGAGGTGTACGTTGTTGGAGTTGACCCCGCCTGGCAAGGTAAATCTCTCGGTCGTTCGTTAACCATCGCTGGACTGCGACATTTGCGTGAACAAGGTTTGAACTCTGCCATGCTGTATGTAGACAGCGCGGATGAACGCGCAATTACTCTGTACTCAAGTTTGGGATTTGTGCAATGGGATACGGACACGTTGTTCCGTTTCACTGTTCCGACTGAAAGTTAAAACTCTCCAATATTTTCTGGAGTTGCCGCCTGTAACCGTTGAGTTCCCATACTCACAATGGCAAACAACGCATCCAAAGTTTCTTGGTCGAATGGAACATCACTAGCCGCTGAGGCATACAAACCGAGCAACGTGTTGCCACGTATTTGAAGTGCCAACAGATATGCGGTGGAATCAAGTTCAGATTTTGCAACGATGTGCAAAATGATGCGCTGTTTATTTGGCACCAAAATCGTCGATTCTGGCCCTGGCGCTGGATAAAAAGTGACTGTGTATTCGATGCCGTCATCAGCAGTAAAGGTAGAACCATCTTTACATGTACTTTTTTGCACGATCATTTCGTCAATCGCTTGCTGTGCAGCTTCTGCTGATTCGTACTGCACGGCTTCAGAACTAAAACCCAAGTAATTGCCATCCGCATCAACGGCTGCAACTTGGCGGCGAGCGAGTCTGAGTTTTTCTGACGGAAAAACTCCTCCACAAAAATCAAGTGTCTTTCCAACGAGTGTGTCACCCTGTTGAATCAGTTGGATCTCAATGTCTGACGCAAAATCTTCGGCTTGCAAACCAATCGATGCGAGAAACTCTTGAGTGGGATCGAGTTCTGATGAGATTGCCACTACCCGCGGATATCCCACTGGACCTAAACCGCTCGCCTTGTAATCAGGCATCGCTACGAGTCCTGGTAACCAATCATTTGCCTGGTTCAACGGTTGGACTTCTGCTTCAGCAACAGCACCCGCACGGGCAGCATCGAGGCCACAACCAGCGAGCAGCAGCGTGGCTGCAACCATCAAAGCGGGAATGCGCATGGCAGAAGTATGAATCATTGCTATGAGTGTGCTGCTCGAGTGAGTCGATCTCGCACTGCGTGGGCAATATCTACTCCAGTTGGTGCGACCGCAACCACATATTCAAGATTTTGATTGTCAGCTTCTCGCAGTGCTGCGTAGAGCTCGGATGCATAGTGCTTAGCATCTTGTGGCATTGCTAATCGCAAAGCTCCATACGGGGTTCGGATTCTTTCCAAAGCTATGAAACCAATGTGCAGTTGCGATTTGAGTTTCTTAATTTCGGTTTCGATGTCATCGTTTTCATTGAGCAGGATGACTTGTGCAGATGGTGCATAGTGGGATGCCAGGGTGCCTGGAGCTTTGATTGAATCATCTGGAGCAGTCACACTTAAACCAGTGACTTCTTCTAAGTGTTGCTGAGTGATTGCGCCGCTGCGCAAGATGCGTGGTGTACCAGAGGTGCAATCAATAATTGTTGACTCAATACCCACTTGACTATCACCACCATCGATGATCGCATCTGTTTGCGGATCAAGTCGAGAGCCAAGATCTGCCAATACATGTAAAGCGGACGTTGGGCTGACTGCGCCAAACTGATTTGCACTTGGAGCCGCGACTCCGCCTCCGAATGTCTGCAAAACATCAAGTGCGACCGGATGATTGGGGATTCGAATACCTACTGTGTTTTGTCCGCCGGTAATGAAATCTTTCGCACGTGATGTGCGCGGCAACACGAGAGTCATTGGGCCAGGCCAAAAAGCATGTGCAAGTTTCATTGCAAATTCTGGGATAGCAGTCGCCCAGTCGTTAAGACTTTCAACCGAACCAATATGCACAATGACAGGATGGCCCGAAGGTCGCCCTTTGACCTGATAGATCCGTGCGACTGCAGCCTCATCTTCAGCATTCGCCGCTAAACCATAAACAGTTTCGGTAGGTAGACCGAGAAGTCCACCATCGCGAAGCACCGCTGCAGCTTCGTCAATGTTGTGGGGCGCTAAAACGCGAATCTCGGACATGTTCCCATTCTCTCAGGTAGGCGCTGTCACTCAATTACAAAGTCTCGGACGGGCGCCAATCAGCCAACATTCCGAGCGTGATGGGAGTTGCGATTGGCCGTTTCGCAGATCCGCTGAGTTCTGAATCAGTGACGCTTTGACCAAGTTCGTACGCGATCACATCGCTGCACGCGCGTGAGCACATTCGACCTTGACACCAGCCCATACCAACGCGTGAAAATAGTTTTGCAGAGCGCGCATCTTCGGCTCCGAATTCGACAATTGCTTGTCGCACATCTCCAGCTGTCACTTCTTCACAGCGACACAACATTGTGGAATCAGAAATCTCGGCCGGCCACTTCGCTGGAATTGGATATGCCAACGGGAGATAGTTCGCAAAAGTGTGTAGCCGATTGCGAAGTGTTTTCCACCGCGAAACATCAATTGAGTTGTGGCCTGCGGACTGCGCTGCGCTACTTCCTGCGATGAATCCTTCGGCTAATGCCACGTCAGATCCGGCAACTCCGGTTGTCTCACCTACAGCCCACAAACGAGGATTACTTGATATTTGATTGTCATCCACATCAACAACGAGAACGCCATCTGCACTCTGACGAGTTGCTAGACCTAATGCGGTTGCAAGTTCTAGTTGCGGAATAAATCCCCATCCAGTAGCGACGGTGTCACAATGAATGTTTTTGATTCCTCGCGAAGTCTGAACATCAACAGACGACACACTTCCATGTGTTGAATGCGCCTTGACTACATGTGCATTGCTGATGAGTTTGACTCTCGCCTTGCGCAAGGTCGCGAGATAGTTGATCGCTTGAAAAAGTTTTCCTCGAGCCGCAATTACCGCTCGCGGATATTTCGACATCGCCGTGAATGACTTTGCCTCAATGACCGCAACCACATTCGCTCCGGCTTTCACAAGACCTGCTGCAGTAGCCAAGAGAAATGGTCCAGTTCCTGCAATGACAATTGCTTTACCCGCGATCGTGCCGCTTCCTTTGAGAAGAGATTGCGCACCACCGATAGTCATCGATCCAGGTAGTTGCCAGCCTTCAA
>JBEBBR010000007.1:0-4624 GCA_041158285.1 Actinomycetota bacterium | reverse complement strand
AAGCCTCATCGCTGATAACGATGAGATTGTGTTCGATGGCAATTTCAGCGGCAGTTTGCAGTTCATCTTTTGTCCACACAATTCCCGTTGGATTGTGAGGCGAGTTAATGAGCAAAACTTTTGATTTATTCGTAATGGCTTTGCGCAAATTATCGAAGTCTGGTCGAAGCGTCTGTGGATCGCAGGCGACTCCCACTGACCTGCCGCGTGCAAGTTCTACACCAACTTCGTAAATATCGAACCAAGGCTCGAACATCAAAACCTCATCACCAGCATCGACTAGTGCCAGTAATGCAGCTTGCAAAGCCTCGGAGGCTCCAGTGGTCACAACTACATCAGTTTGCCAATCAAGTTCTATGCCATAAAAACGTTTTTGATGCTCGGCAATAGCCTGCCTTAGCTGTGGCAAACCGTGAGCCGGCGGATACTGGTTGCCACGGCCATCCTGAATCGCGTTGATCGCTGCCTGCTTCAGCCGATCAGAGCCATCGGTGTCTGGAAAACCCTGCCCAAGATTGATTGCTCCCAATTGAGTTGCGAGTGCAGACATCTCACCAAAGATCGATGAACTGTGCGCGTGCATTCGCGGCACCAGAAAGTCTTTGAAGTCAGTCATCTACAACCTTTGATTGGTCTTGCTGCTTTGATAAATCTTTTTATTAATTTCGAATGTCTAAGGCATTTGCAAAGATTGCATCATGCACATATAGGGCTAAGCCTTCGTGCCTTGAGTCGTAGTAGGCAGTAAACCGTGGATCGGCGAGATACATCTCTGCAAGGTTTGTTTGCATTTCGTAGCTGCAGTCGTAATACCAAGTCGAGATGTTGAGGCGGTGGGCTTCGGCTGCAGCCATGGCTTCTGGACTAGATGCGGGTAGACCGCTTTTCAAAGCAACGATGAACTGATTCACTACCTGATCGGCTTCGTTCTGCGCCTGAACCCAATCGTCCTTTGAGTATTTCGAAGTGCGTAGTTCAGACTGCTTGTATGCATCGGTTGAGCCCCAGCGTTCAGCGGCTTCTGCTTGATGCTGGTTCGGATCATGTTCGCCGAAAACTTCGGTGATCTCCTCGGGAGTCAGATTGATTGCCATATCTCAAGCATAAATCAGAGCGGCCAT
Source organism: Actinomycetota bacterium (assembly GCA_041158285.1). Lineage (GTDB taxonomy): Bacteria > Actinomycetota > Actinomycetes > S36-B12 > UBA5976 > JAFMIT01. The sequence continues at coordinate 3,503 of JBEBBR010000007.1, read as the reverse complement.
GGTGAGAGGGTCAATGGAGATTTCTAGCCCAAGTAGAATCCGCCTGCGCTCAGCGCGCCGCCTTAGCTCAGGGGTAGAGCAACGCACTCGTAATGCGTAGGTCTGGGGTTCAAATCCCCAAGGCGGCCCAACGAAGTTGGTCGGCCCTCTGGATTTGGGAGATAAATCCCACTGGGATTTATCGGGTCCCCGAGGCGGCCCAACGAAGTTGGTCCGCCCTCTGGAACCGGAACTGCCATTTAGTGATTACTGACGGAGTCCCTTCCCAACTCGAAACATAGTCAGGCGCTGCTCTCTATGCTCCACTCATGAGCATCTCCCTGTTTGTTCCACTTCAATTCAAGAACCTCACGGTGAAGAACCGGTTGTGGGTGAGCCCGATGTGCCAATACTCAGCGGTGGACGGGTTAGCCAATTCCTGGCATCAAGTTCATTACGGTGCATTTGCTCAAGGTGGCACTGGTTTGATCATGGTCGAAGCTGCGGGAGTAGTCCCCGAAGGACGAATAACTCCAGCTTGTCTCGGCCTCTGGAGCGACGCCCACGCTGAAGCACTTCGCCCCATTGTTGATTTCGCACATACCAACAACACAGCGATTGGAATTCAACTCGCACATGCAGGACGCAAAGCATCTGCAGGAATTCCGTGGAGTGACCATCGGGTTGCAGATGCCTCACAAGGCGGATGGCAAACAGTTTCATCTAGTGCGATTGCGTATCCAGGAATGCCAACTCCACGAGAACTTACGATTGAAGAAATCCAAAGACTCACTCAAGATTTCATCGATGCAGCGATTCGAGTTCGTGATGTTGGATTTGATGTCATTGAGTTACATGCCGCACATGGCTACTTGTTCCATCAATTCCTTTCACCACTGAGTAACACTCGAACTGATGAATATGGTGGAAGTTTTGAAAACCGAGTTCGTTTTTTAGTAGACACTGTGAAGGCAGTGAGTGAAAAAATCGCAAACTCAGCAACTTTGTTTGTTCGAATCTCTGCATCGGATTGGACTGAAGGCGGTTGGACACTTGAAGAGTCCATCGAACTTTCACAGATCCTCAAAGTTCTCGATGTAGAACTGATGGATATTTCCAGTGGTGGAAATGTTCATGGCGCTGCAATCACTGCAGGGCCTGGATTTCAAGTTCCATTCGCTGCTGCGATCAAAGCGACTGGAGTTGCGACTAGCGCGGTTGGTCTCATCACGAGTGCACATCAAGCTCAGGAAATCATTGAATCCGGAAAAGCAGACGCAGTCATGATTGGCCGCAACTTTTTGCGCAACCCACATTGGGCGATCGAAGTGGCCGAAGAACTGGGACACGTGATCGAGTGGAATCCGCAATATGTTCGAGCACGTCACATCACCAAGGAAGGTTCATGATGATTTCGATTTCGCGCGCAACAAAAGTTGAACTTCCAGAACTCACGGAATTAGTTCATCAATATCGAGCTTTCTACAAACAAGACCGCAGCGAAAAAGTTGCAGATTTTCTCGAGCAGCGCCTCGCTCAGGATGAAGCCATTGTGTTCATTGCAAACTATGTAGAAGAACTCAATGTTCGTGCAGTCGGTTTTACTTTGGTGTATCCAACATTTTCAACAGTTTCACTTAGTGAGATTTGGCTACTCAATGATTTGTTTGTCGAACCAAACTATCGTCGTCACGGAATTGCGGATCTCTTGATGGATGCTGTCGAGTCTGCTGCCAAAGATGCTGGTGCGACGCGAGTATTTTTGAGAACAGCTCATGAAAATGTCACTGCACAAGCGCTCTATGAAAAGCGCGGTTGGGTGCAGGATGAAACTTTTCGGAGATATGATCTTTTACTCAAATAAAAGATTTAGTACTACAAACTTGCCTTTGCAATTTCAGTTTTTAGGAAGTTAACACTTCGCTGCATTGAGAGCTTCCACAACTTTTTGAAGATGTGTACTTCGCCTTTGTAGATGTGGAAAACAACTCGCTGGTCTGATTGTTGTAAAACTTCAACTGCTGCCGCAGTCCACTCGATTGGGCAAGTCGTGTCCGCGGTTCCATGATGAACTAACACGGGATCTTGAATGGTGTTGAGTTGATATATAGGAGAGATACCAGCCCAAAACTCAGGATTGTCTTCTGGTAGGCCGTACTTGTTAACCACGGGAATGCGAATCGCACTTCGATTGCGACCATTGCGATTGAAGTTGTCTACATAGTCAGCACTGACTGGTGAAAAGATGACAAGTGCGTCGAAAAGATTTGGTGCAGCGACAGCAAGGTTGTAACCAATGCCACCACCCATTGAGCGACCGAAATAAACAATGTGTGATCGATCTACGCGCTCGATATCGGAATCTACTAATGCATGGACTGCAGCAATGACATCTTCGGTGTAATCGAGTCTTAGATTGGTGACGTTATCGGGATCATCATCACTCTGTGCATGATTTCGATAATCAGTATGAAGCACCAGGAAACCAGCTTTGGCAAGATAGTCTCGTTCCCGCTTGAATCCATCACCAGATTTATAGAGGTTGATGTCTGCGTAACCATGACCAATAACTACAGCGGGATATGGACCAGGTCCATGCGGAACACTCATCAGTCCCGAAATAGTGAACTTGCCACTTTTGTATCGAATACTGAAGGTGGCATATTTCTCATTACTTGCGACTTTCTTGATGACTCGAAAGTTGCTACCTTCAACTGATTTCTGAGCAAGGGCTACCAGCGACATTTCATGTGGTTCAACACTTTGAGCCGGTGCGATACTCAAACCGGCCAATGCCAACGAACCTGCTGCAACAAAAGTTGATAGCAAGGTGTGGGCATTGAACCGTTTGCTCAAGAAGTTATGTCCTTGCGATCGAATTTAATGAATGCGATGCCGACTAGGGCTGCGAACACCACGAGGGCGTAAGCACTTCCCCGTGCCATACCGTTCCAGTTTATTACAGAGTTCAAACTGTCAGTCCAAGATCTTCCGTAGTGGCTTGGAAGCCATTCTCGGAGGGAGCCCAGGGCCTCAATTGCATCCAAGATCCCGCTGATAATGACGATCATTACGGCAGTTCCGACCGCGCCCAGAGGTACATCCGTGACCACACTCATAAGGAAAGCCACACCTATTGTCACCAATAATGTGGTGAAGACATAGGTGCCAATGATGACTAAGCGGCCGAATGCCTCAGTGCCTTCAAAGCTTCCACCTAGTGGGCTGGTTAAAGCTTGATTGCCGAATGCAATCCAGCCGATCAAATAGGAAGTGACCAGCAGGGTGATGAGTGCTCCAAGGGATAAAAACATTCCGACTGCCAACTTGACCCGAAGAATCCTCCGTCGAGGAATTGGTGCTGCAAGTAGATATCGCAAGGTAGACCACGAAGCTTCACTTGCGACAGTGTCTCCGCAGAAGAGTGCGAACACCGTAGTGAGCAAGAATCCTGAGGCAAAAAGAATCATCACGAGTGTGAAATTCCAAGCGCCAGACGTGGCGAGACCAATGAGATTCAAACT
>JBEBBR010000006.1:0-14213 GCA_041158285.1 Actinomycetota bacterium | reverse complement strand
GTTCTGTCAACACAGAAATCACATGTGCGCCGCCAGCCTCGTACGCTGCTGCTAACTTCGCTGGATCAGCAATTTCGGCAAGGTCACCTTTGCTTGGGCTTCGACGCTTGACCTCAGCAATAACGCATACATCATCACCTTTGAAGGTGGGGATGATTGGACGGGTTGCAGGCATTCGTTCAACAATGGCTTTGAGATCATCAAGTGAGGTAACAGCCATACGCGCTGCCATATCTTCTCTGACACCAACAATGATGTCGTCAAGCACAGTCACAATGACCTCCTAGGGATAGAGGTAAGCCTAATCGCTAGCAATTAACTCTCAGATTTAGGGAAATCAACCCGGAAAGCTGCCCCGCCGAGACGGCTGTGCGCGGCCACGGCTGTCCCAGACATCCGTTGAGCAAGTCTTCCCACCAACGCCAAACCCAACCCCGTACCGACTGGCCTGATCCCTCGGTATCGCGAATGAAGAACGGCTGGTTGGAAAGCAACAGCAAGATCTTCATCTGACAAACCTGGACCGCTGTCCTCCACCGAGATGTAACAACTGTCATTCTGCATTTGGGCTGTCAACACGATATTGCCACCTGCTGGAGTGATCCGAAACGCATTCTCAATCAAGTTATCAATGATCTGTCGAACTCGAGTTGGATCCACTACTGCCGAGATTGGATCGGTCGAAATATCAGCCACAAAATCGACGTTGTCGCGGGCGGCTCTTAACGTCCATGCGTCTGCAGCATCACGAGCAATAGCGGAGAGATCTGCCTGAGACATAGATAAACGGAAATCCACCGCACCAGCTCGGGCGAGATCTAACAAATCTGAAACAAGTCTTTCGAGGCGATTAGCCTCACCGTTGAGTAATGCGCCGGTCGATTCCATATCTGACGTATCAATGACACCATCTGCAAGCGCTTCGGCATAACCTTTGATAGAAGTCATAGGAGTTCTAAGCTCATGTGAAACCGACATCAAGAACTCACGTTGACGATCCTCGCTCATTGCCAAATTTGCCGCGAGTACATTCAAAGCACGTGCTAAATCTGCGATTTCTTCAGCACCTTCAACTTGCACATCCACATCACGTTCACCTTCGGCCAAACGCTCAGCTGCGACTACTGCGTTGCGAAGTGGTCGCGCAGTACGTCGTGCAACGACAAATGCCAGCACGATAGCTAAAGCAACACCAACAGCAAGTCCAATACCCATGCGAAGTAGAAGTGCGTTTGCTGGACCTGCTGCTGCGTCATCATGTAAAACCAGAATCACACCTTCACCATCGGTCAGTGATCGACCTTCGATGAAATAGATACCACCAGCGGTGTCACGCCGTGCACTGAAATCCATGCCTGTGGTGACGAGATAAATGTCTTCAGCGGAAACTGGTTCGACCGGAACAGTCGATGGCGTCACTACAGCCACGAGAACATCACGACCGATGCCATCATTGTGGCCATCACGAGGTGGCTTTGGACGATTAGATTCACCATCTTCTAAAACATCTACAACGAAATCTGCTTGTCGCGACAAGGTTTCACGGGTTTGATCTTCGGAGGCTGCCTTAACCAAGGGATAAGCAACACTGATGGCAATACCCACAGCAACAATCACACTTACAATGGCAACAGCACCAATGCGTGTCGCTAAGTTTCCTTGGTGTTTACCTACCGCTAGTTGTCGAAGGGCTTGATGTTCGACAGTTGCACCATCGCTGATATGTGACATTGGGTTAGCTCGCTACCTCAGCGCTATAACCCACACCTCGAACAGTTCGAATAAACGTATCGTCTCCCAGCTTGCTGCGCACCTGTGCGATATGTGTATCGACTGTTCGATGCGACACATATCCGGCATAGCCCCAAACTTCACTGAGCAATTGCTCGCGGGTGATGACACGACCAGGTCGACTCATTAAGTGAACCAGCAAATCAAATTCTGTTGCAGTGAATTCAACTTCTACACCTGACACAAGCACTCGTCGGGCCGCTCTATCGACTGAAACCTTGCCGAGGGTGAGCGAATCATCAGCCACTTCCCCAACACGTGAATTTCTACGAACAGCGGCACGAACTCGAGCTACAAGCTCACGTGGACTGAATGGTTTAGTGATGTAATCATCAGCGCCCATCTCCAAGCCCAGCACACGATCGATTTCATCGTCACGAGCAGTACAAAACAAAATAGGAATCCAATTACCTTCAGCCCGAAGCTGCCGGCAAATTTCGATGCCATCTGGACCTGGAATGCCAATATCAAGAACGACAGCGGCTGGATGCAATTCCCTAATTGCTTTGAGTGCAGCATCGCCATCGGCGGCAACGTGCACACCGAACCCAGCTTTTTGGAGGTACATCCGAACGAGGTCGGCAATAGTTTTTTCGTCCTCAACAACGAGGATCAAGCCATGTACTGATTCCGTGGTCATGGGATTAGCGTGACAGACGATGGGTCAAGGACTGACCGATTTTTTGTGTGGGGAATGTCAGGATCGACGGATCTGACCAAGTCCTGCCATTTGCATAACCTTGCCAACGACGCCACCAAGAACAAATAAGCCGACACCCGCCCAGAACAAAGGAGTGTTGCCAACAACGATGGCGATACCACCAACGACAAATCCCAAGAAACAAATGGTGACGGCAGTCCACGCAGCAGGGGTATTGCCGTGAGATGAACGCTTTGCCTGGGACATAAAAACTCCTTGTGGTTAGGTGCCTATGTTCTCACACTCGAGGTCAGAACGCGGGTAGGACTAGTCAACCGTGGGATCGATCCCCTGGTCGATCGCAGCCCACGGGTTTGTTGGGGTTGGGTTTCGGTCATATTTGCGGGTCGTCGTCCAGCTTCGGGCGGACACAAACGCCGAGAATGAAATACCGACGGTTAGCAATAAACCAAGTGCTGCTGTGATCCAGGGAAGGCTAAAAAGTTGCGCTTGATCCCCTTCTGAATACACACTTTCAGAAAGCCACTGTGGAAATGATGTGTAATGCGAAACGAGAACATACATGTTCCACAAGGAAAGTACAGCAAGTACTGCTGAAATCACGCGAACAATTTTGGGAGAACTGGCGACGATCGCGAGACATCCCGCAAGAATTAAGACCCACATCATTCCCGCTGAAGAAAAACTCGAAAGCAAATATTCCGCTGGTGTTATTCCGACAGAGGTGATTGCAAAGAATGGTTGTGATGAGGAATATGCCAAGACAGCAACAGGCACTACATACGCAGCGAGTATTTTTGACTTAGATAGTCTCAAGATAATTCCTTGAGCGTGTTCGCAACCGCAACTGCTCGCAAAACTGCCGCTGCCTTGTTAAGACATTCCTGATGTTCAGATTGCGGATCACTGTCAGCCACTACACCTGCTCCAGCTTGAACGTACGCCATGCCGTTGCGCAAAGTTGCAGTTCGAATTGCGATTGCTGTGTCCATATCGCCGGCGAAATCGAGATACCCGACACATCCACCATAAACACCGCGGCGAACTTGTTCGAGTTCTTCGATGATTTCCATTGCACGAGGTTTAGGCGCACCAGACAAAGTGCCTGCGGGGAAAGTTGCAGCCAACAAGTCATACGCAGATTTATCGGGTGCGATCTCTCCTTCAACGGTAGACACGATATGCATCACATGTGAATAGCGTTCGATTGACATGAAGTCTGTAACTTCAACCGTTCCACTTGCACACACTCGACCGAGATCATTTCTACCAAGATCGACAAGCATGAGGTGTTCTGCGCGTTCTTTGAGGTCTGCCATTAAGTCAGCTGCAAGTGCATTGTCTTCATCAATAGATGCACCACGACGACGCGTACCTGCAATCGGATGCAACATTGCCCGACCCTTGGTGAGTTTCACCAATGCTTCTGGGCTACTTCCAACCACATCAAAAGCAACAGTCTGCGGCATATCTGGCGAGGACGAAATGTCCGCTTCTGGGAATCTGAACAAATACATATACGGACTTGGATTTTGAACTCGCAAAACTCGATACACATCGAGTGCACTTGCTGTTACTGGCGCATCAAATCTTTGAGACAAAACGATCTGGAATGCATCCCCAGCTCGAACATATTCCTTGCAGCGATCAACGTTTGCGATGAACTCAGCTGGCTGCGTGCGATGCGAAAACTCTGGTTCGACATCAACATCCCATACAGATGCCGAAGCAGGTGCTGGAGCCATTAACGCGTTCTGCATATCGTTTAGTCGAGAGACTGCATCAGCATATGCATCATCCACTCGCTCATCTGTAGCATCGAAATTGATCGCATTGGCAATCAACCACACTGAACCATCCCAGTGATCGAGTACCGCAATATCTGTCGCGAGCAACATTGCGATCTCTGGAATCTCAAGTTCATCGATGGTGTCGTTAGGCAATTTTTCCCAACGACGAACGCCGTCATAAGAAATCAAACCCACCATGCCGCTTGTCAATGGTGGTAAACCTTCAATAGCTTCGGTGTGCAAAATCTTGAGAGTGTCTCGAAGAGCTTCAAGTGGATTGCCCGTTGTGGGTACACCAGCAGGGACATTTCCAAGCCACGTGGTTTGTCCATCTACTGAGGTCAGCATTGCCCGCGAGTTAACTCCCACAAATGAATACCGGGACCAAGAACGACCATGCTCGGCAGACTCCAAGAGAAAAGTTCCAGCGCGTTCGCCTGCGAGTTTTCGATAAAGCCCTACTGGAGTCTCACCGTCGGCTAAAACTCTGCGAGCAACCGGGATTACTCGACGGCTAAGAGCGAGTTCACGAAACTCAGCCAGGGTTGGGCGAATTTCACCATTGAGTGAATGTGAATAACTCATTGAGATTCTCCCAACAAAACATCGGCATCGAAACAGGTTCGATCTCCTGTGTGACAGGCCCCATCGAGCTGAGTCACTTTGAGCAAAACTGTGTCGCCATCGCAATCAAGTCGAACTTCGTGGACAGCTTGAGTATGACCCGAGGTTTCACCCTTGACCCACAATGCATTACGTGAACGAGACCAATACGTCGCTTTGCGCGTCGAGAGGGTGAGTGAGAGAGCTTCGCGGTTCATCCACGCCATCATCAGCACTTCACCCGTGTGAACATCTTGAGCAATGGCAGGCACTAAACCTGCGTCATTGAATGAAACCCGCTCAAGAATTGATGAAATCACGACCATATTCTGCCCGTGTTTGCAAGGCACTCCTCACTCAAGTGGTGTTTTCGCGACTTCGAGGGCGAATCGGGACTTTTGGAGGATGCGCACGGTTGGATTTAGGGACAGGATTGCCTCATGAACAGCGTAAACATTGCCCAGAAAATTAGTACTTCCGAGCGGGCACAACTCGCGGATTCACTCCGAGTTGCTGGCCCACATGCCCCCACCTTGTGCGCGGGTTGGGAAACGCGAGATCTATTGGCGCATTTGATTTTGAGTGACACTCGCCCTGACGCTGCAGTGGCACGGCACATCCCGTTTGCCGAGAAGTATGCGAAATCTGCCATCGACAAAATCTTGGCGCAGCCGTACGACACCACTATTTCTCAGCTACGTAATGGCCCATCCACATTCTCGGTTTTTGCAGTTCCTTTCATCGACAGCAACTTCAACTCCATCGAACTTTTGGTCCATCATGAAGATGTGAGACGTGCAACCGAGGGATGGCAGCCACGAAATCTCCCACTCGAAACGCGGGATTTCATCTGGAACAGATTGATTTCAGGATTGGCCCGACTATTGCTCAACGGACATCGTCAAGGTGTGACTTTGCATCGACGTGACACCGTTGATGCATCTGAAGCAACTCCAGGAATTGCAGCGGCGAATACCTACACAGTGCGAACTGGTCCGGATCCTGTTGTGCTAACCGGTGATCCCATCGAATTGCTGCTCGCGTGTTTTGGTCGCAGAGCAGTGAGCATTGATATTGCTGGCACCAGTAGTGGTGTTTCCCGCTGGGATCGTCGCTAGTTATCGAACGATGTGACCGTGAGCGCGTAGATCTTGTTTGACTTCATTAATAGTCATCAACCCAAAGTGAAAAACGCTCGCTGCAAGTACAGCATCAGCACCGGCTTCGACCGCGGGTGAAAAGTCTGAAAGTTTTCCAGCGCCGCCACTTGCAATCACTGGAATGGAAACTGCAGCGCGCACAAGTCGGATGAGCTCAAGATCAAAGCCATCTTTGGTGCCATCTGCATCCATGGAGTTGAGCAAGATCTCACCAGCTCCTAATTGAGAAGCTTTCACTGCCCACTCGACCGCATCAATTCCCGTTCCTTGTCGACCGCCGTGAGTAGTCACCTCAAAACCGGATGGAGTTGTTGTCTCTCCACTTACACGTCGAGCATCGATAGACAACACGATGCATTGCGAACCAAATCTTTGGGCCGCCTCGGTGAGCAACTCTGGCCTCGCAATTGCTGCTGTGTTGATACCAACTTTGTCTGCACCGTTACGTAACAACATGTCGATGTCTTCAACCGTGCGAACTCCCCCACCAACTGTGAGTGGAATAAAAACCTGTTCGGCGGTCCGGCGCACGATGTCGTAGGTTGTTTCACGATTTCCGCTCGATGCAGTGATGTCGAGAAAAATAAGTTCGTCTGCTCCTTGAGCGTCATACAAAGCTGCGAGCTCTACTGGATCACCTGCATCTTTGAGGTTTTCGAAATTGACACCTTTGACAACTCGTCCGTTATCAACATCAAGACAAGGAATCACGCGAACTGCAAGTGTCATTGTGCGAGCTGTTCCATCAACTCAAGTGCAGCCTCAAGGGTGAACGCTCCTGCATACAAAGCTTTACCGACAATGGAACCTTCAACTCCGATGTCAGTAAGGCTCGCAATTGCACGGAGATCATCTAAAGACGAAACGCCACCACTTGCAATTACCGGCTTAGAGGTTCGTGCACACATATCTTTAAGAAGCTGAAGATTCGGACCTTGCAGGGTTCCATCTTTGGTGACGTCTGTGACGACATAGCGAGAGCAACCATCATTCTCGAGGCGTTCAAGAACTTCCCAGATGTCTCCACCTTCTTGAGTCCAGCCGCGTGCTGCCAATGTTGTACCTCGAACATCGAGCCCGACTGCGATGCGATCGCCCCAGGTATCGATGGCACGTGCACACCACTCTGGATTTTCAAGCGCAGCAGTTCCAAGATTTACACGAGTACATCCACTATCCATTGCTGCTTTAAGTGATTCGTCATCGCGAATTCCACCACTGAGCTCAACCTGAACATTAAGTTTCTTAATGACATCAGCAAGCAGTTCACGGTTTGATCCACGACCAAATGCTGCATCGAGATCCACAAGGTGCACCCATTCGGCACCGGCATTTTGCCAAGCAAGTGCTGCATCTAGTGGATCTCCATATGAAGTTTCAGAACCTGCTTCACCTTGAACGAGGCGAACCGCTTGTCCATCTGCAACATCAACTGCAGGAAGGAGAATCAATTTGTTTGGCATTATTTAAGTCCTTCTACCCATGTTCTTAGGAGATGCGCTCCTGCATCACCACTTTTTTCGGGATGAAATTGCGTTGCACACAGCGGTCCATTTTCAACCGCTGCAACAAACTTTTGTCCGTGCTCCGCATAAGTCACTTGTGGCGCCTGAGTTCGTTCATAGGTTTCAGGCATTTCCCAGGAAGTCACCGCATATGAATGAACAAAGTAGAAACGTTCATCTTCGATGTCTTTGAAAAGCTGCGATCCTGACGGTGGTGAAACTGTGTTCCAACCCATATGAGGCAGGACTGGAGCATCAAGTTTTTGTACTACTCCAGGCCATTCACCGATACCGGGAGTATCAACGCCATGTTCAACACCATGTTCAAACATGACCTGCATACCCACACATATACCAAGCACACTGCGAGCACCAGCAAGTCGTCGACCCACAATCTCGCCGCCTTTGACCCGATTGATGCCATCCATGCAGGCGGCAAAGGCACCAACACCTGGCACCAATAAACCATCGCAATTAAGTGCAGCTTCATAATCCGCAGTCAATTCAACATCGGCACCAGCGCGGATAAGTGCCCGCTCAACTGACCGAACATTGCCCGAGCCGTAATCAAGAACTACGACGCGTGGAGATGAGGACATTAGTTTCCGAGCACACCCTTGGTAGAAGGCACACCAACAACTCGTGGATCCAAAGCAACTGCAGTGCGTAATGCTCGAGCAACTGCCTTGAATTGCGCTTCGACAATATGGTGAGCATTGCGACCACTCAGTACGCGCACATGCAAAGCAATCTGAGCAGATGATGTGATGCTCTCAAAAACATGTCGAGTCAAGGTCGTGTCATAAGTCCCAATCAAACCAACCATGGCTGGCTCTTCATGTACAACATATGGACGGCCAGATACATCTACTACTGCTTGTGCACACGCTTCGTCGAGTGGAACCATCGCATCACCGAAACGGGTAATGCCCACTTTGTCACCGAGTGCCTGACGCAACGCCTGACCAAACGCGATCGCGGTGTCTTCGACAGTGTGATGTGAATCGATATGAATGTCGCCGATAGTTTTGATGGTGAGATCGAAACCAGCGTGACGACCAATTTGATGCATCATGTGATCGAAGAATGGAACGCCAGTATCGATGCTCACAACTCCAGTGCCATCGAGATTGAGATCGAGTGTCACATTGCTTTCGTTGGTGACACGTTCGATGTGTGCGGTGCGGCTCATGATGTGAGGCCTTTCACTTCGAGAAGTTTTTCTTTAAAAATCTTCATCTCTTGTGGAGTACCAATGGTGACGCGCAGCCAGCCAGCAGGCCCGACCTCGCGCACTAATACTCCGCGGTCTACGAGCGCCTGCCACGTTGCATGACGATCCTTTAACTGCCCGAACAATACAAAGTTTGCATCAGATTGGGCGGATTCAAAGCCGTTTTGGATCAACCATTCCACAAGATCGTCACGTTCTTGGCGGATAACATCGAGGTCCTTCTGAAGTTCATCAGCAAAATCCAAGGCTGTGACCGCGACGGTTTGGGTCACCGTGGAGAGGTGATACGGCAGACGAACGAGCATTAACGCTTCGCGAATCGCTGGAGCAGCTGCCATATAGCCAAGGCGAACACCAGCAAATGCGAATGCTTTACTCATAGTTCGAGTGACGATGAGATTGTCGTGACTCGCCAACCTGGTGAGGGCGCTCTGCACTCCTGGCCGACGAAACTCTGCGTATGCCTCGTCCACCACGATGAGGACATCTGGTGCAGCCTTCAAAGCTGCATCGATGACACCTAAATCAATCGACGTTCCGGTTGGATTGTTTGGGCTAGTGAGAAAAACAACTGAAGGTCGATGAATTGAAATCGCTTTGACAACAAGTTCTGCATCGACTGAAAAATCTGCCTTGCGATCCACTGAGACAAAATTCGTCATGGTGTCGCGCGCATACTCTTCATACATGGAGTAGGTCGGTCCGAAAGTCAAAGCTGTTCTGTGCGGGCCACCAAATGTTTGCAAAATCTGCAACATGATTTCGTTGGAACCATTTGCTGCCCACACCTGATCAACAGATATTTCTACACCAGATTCGCGTGTGAGATATTCCGCTAATTTGGTACGTAAATTCGTTGCATCTCGATCGGGATACCGATTCAGATCACTTGCAATTGCTGAAACATTTTTTGCAATTGCTTTAACGAGTGCAGCAGGTGGCGAAAACGGATTTTCATTGGTGTTGAGTCGCACCGGAACATCAATCTGCGGTGCACCGTAAGCCTGAAGCCCAACGAGTTCACTACGAATTGGGACGCTCATGAAGATTCCTTGAAACGAATTTTCACAGCATCGCCATGGCCCGGTAGATCTTCGGCACTTGATAAAGCCACCACATGGTGTGCAACATCTTGGAGTGCAGCTTTTGAATACTCCACAACGTGAATGCCACGAAGAAAAGATTGCACACTCAAACCTGATGAATGACATGCACAGCCAGCGGTTGGCAAGACGTGGTTTGAACCCGCGCAGTAATCACCTAATGAAACAGGTGAGTAATCACCAACAAAAATCGCTCCGGCATTGCGCACACGCATTGCAACATTGTTTGCATCTGCAGTGTGGATTTCGAGATGTTCTGCCGCATAGGCGTTGACAACATCTAGACCCTGTTCGAGATCTTTGACAAGAATGATTCCGCTCTGCTTACCCGATAGAGCTTCAGTGACACGTTGTGAATGTTTGGTAGCAGCAACTTGCACTCGCAATTGCTCTACTACTGAATTCGCGAGTTCCACAGACGTGGTTACTAAAACAGAAGCTGCAATAACATCATGTTCTGCTTGACTGATGAGATCAGCTGCAACTAATTCTGCCTTCGCAGTGTGATCCGCAAGAATCGCAATTTCGGTTGGACCAGCTTCGGAGTCAATTCCGATACGACCTTTGAGCATGCGCTTTGCAGCAGTGACATAGATGTTGCCAGGACCAGTCACCATCGCAACGGGTTTTACTTCGGTTCCATCATCGAGTGTGACGCCGTATGCCAACATCGCGATTGCCTGTGCGCCTCCTGCGGCATAAACCTCAGTAACACCAAGTAACGCACACGCGGCCAAAATCGTTGGGTGTGGAAGTCCGCCAAAATCTTTTTGTGGTGGTGAAACAACCACCATTGATGGCACACCTGCCACTTGGGCTGGCACCACATTCATCACGACTGATGATGGATACACGGCTCGGCCACCTGGCACATATAGACCAACACGATCTACCGGCAGCCAACGTTCGGTGACTTGCCCACCGTCAACCACCTGCGTGGTCACATCGGTGCGACGCTGATCCTCGTGAACGATTCTTGCTCGTCGAATGCTTTCCTCGAGGGCTGCACGTACTGCTGGATCAAGACCGTCGAGTGCCTCAGCAAGTTGGGCACTAGTGACTTTGAGGTGTGGCGGAGTGACTCCGTCGAGTTTTTGAGACCATTCGAGTACAGCTTCTGCACCACGATTGGCAACATCTGTGACGATTGGGCGCACGGTCTCGATCGCAACATCAACATCTAGACCTGCACGTGGAATCACAAAATCGAGGTTTAGGTCTGCGTCACGAAGGTCAATCAGTCGAATCACAGGCTCATTCTAGTTGTTCGCAAATTTGTGAATGGAGCCCGAAATCTGAACGCTCGGGCTGGTTCAAAGTTGATTTATGTATTGCGAGACTGACTTATTGCCGATGTAGACAACAACCAGCTGCTGGCACAACGCCCAAACAAACAAAACCGCTGTACCGCGGATAGTGAGGGCATCAATCCCCCGGTCAGTTGTGAGTTGAGTGAGTGGATTGAGCCACTCTCCGGCCAGCATCGCGACATAGGAAGCCGCTGTCGCTGTAATTGCCATCAATGCCTGGAACAGGAACCCTGCCTCCCACCAGCGGCGACCGAAACGAATTCCGAGTCCACTACCCACTATGGCTGCAAGCACACCGAAAATGAGGTCTGCAAAGAAGTATGCGTTAGTGATTTCGTCAACCATGGCAACACACTTTGATTCGTAGAGATAGCACTCTGCCCGTGGAGCTATGCGCGCCCACACGACACCTAGAACTAAACCGAGGAACATGTACAGCGCAAGTCCACGGATAAAGCGCAGAAGGTTGAGTGCCCCGAAATTCATCACAAACAATTCGATCCGAGAATTGCTTTGAGGTCACCGAACAGAGCGGGCGAAGTTGTTACTCGGAAATTCGATTCCAAAGCAAGCATCGTGACACGACTTCCATTGATGAGTTTGAGTCGCACATCGGTGGTACCTGGGTGTTGTTGGAGCAGCTGCTTGATCCGCGCCACAGTTTCTGGCGTGCACTGCTGCATGGACATTGACAGTGTCAATGGACCTTCACGTTTGGAAAGATCTGGAACCGAAACTTCCATACCAAAAATCTTGGTGGTTTCTTCTTTGCGATCAATTCGACCGGTCACCACAATGATGCTGTCTTCTGCAAGATGAGGGGACACCAATGTGTACACCTGCGGGAAGAACATGACTTCAACAGAGCCATCGAGATCTTCAAGATTGATGGTTGCGTACGGCTTACCGTTTTTAGTGGTACGGCGAGAAACACTTGTAATCAAACCAGCAATCACAACTCGACTGCCAGACTCCAAAGCTTCGTCAGAAACTTCAGCAATCGAGTGCTCAGCCGCTGCCTTCAATATATGTTCAACACCTAACAGCGGGTGATCGCTGACATAAAGACCAAGCATCTCGCGTTCGGCGCCTAGCAGAATGTCTTTTTCCCATTCGTCGGTGCTGATCATCAGAGTGACACCGGTAGTCAATTCGTCAGATTCAGGTGACGGGGCGTCGAAATCGTCAAACAAACTGGCATTACCTGCAGCCTCTTGACGTTTAACGATAGAAATACTGTCAACCGCTTCGGCATGAACGTTGGTTAATCCCTTGCGGGTGTGGCCGAGAGAGTCGAATGCGCCAGCTTTAATGAGAGATTCGATAAGTCGCTTGTTACATACTGTGAGATCCACTTTGTTGAGGAAATCAATAAATGATGTGAAATTTCCTTTTGCAACTCGAGTTGAAACGATACTTTCAACAACGTTTGCTCCAACATTTTTGATTGCAGTTAGACCGAATCGAATATCAGTACCGGCTGGTGCAAATTCTGCTCGAGAGAAGTTGACATCAGGTGGCAGCACTTTGATGCCCATGTGGCGACATTCATTGAGGTAGATCGCAAGCTTGTCACGATCATCTTTGACGCTTGTGAGAACCGCAGCCATGAACTCTGCTGGATAGTTCGCTTTGAGATATGCAGTCCAATACGAAACAACACCATATGCAGCCGAGTGAGATTTATTGAATGCGTAGTCAGCAAACGGTACGAGCACTTCCCACAAACGTTGGGTTGCTTCTGGTGAGAATCCTCGTTCAGCCATACCTTGAGAGAAAGGAACATATTCCTTATCAAGAATCTTTTTGTCTTTCTTACCCATTGCACGACGTAGCAAGTCTGCTTGACCAAGTGAGTAGCCAGCAAGTTGCTGAGCAACAGCCATAACTTGCTCTTGGTACACGATGACACCGAAAGTCTCACCAAGAATTGGAGCTAGTGCATCTTTAAGTTCGGGATGAATTGGTTCAACAGGTTTGCGTCCGTTTTTACGATCCGCATAATCATTGTGTGCGTTTTCACCCATCGGACCTGGACGATACAGAGCAAGCACAGCAGAAATGTCATCGAAACTTGTTGGTGCCAGCGAACGCAACAACGCGCGCATTGGTCCACCGTCTAGCTGGAAAACACCGAGAGTGTCACCGTTGGTGAGAAGTTCATAAGTCTTTGGATCATCAAGTCCAAGAGTCTCGAGAACAACGGTTTCACCTCGGTTGTTTTTGATGTGTTCGAGACAATCATCGAGCACAGTGAGGTTTCGCAGACCCAAGAAGTCCATCTTGAGCAAACCTAATTTTTCACATGCACCCATATCGAACTGAGTGATAATCACACCATCTTGGGCGCGGCGAATAAGTGGAATGACATCAAGCAAAGGTTCTGCCGACAAAATCACACCAGCGGCGTGAACACCCCATTGTCGACGCGCACCTTCGAGACCTTTGGCAACATCAACAACTTCCCGAAACTCTGGGTTCTCGTTGTACTTGGTGCGGAACTCCGCAGCTTCTTTGTAGCGATCGTGTTTTGGATCAAAAATACTTGCGAGTGGAATGTCCTTGCCCATCACAGCAGGTGGCATCGCTTTGGTGATTTCGTCACCAATCGCAAAACTCTTACCGAGAACTCGGGCAGCATCTTTGACGGCAGCTTTAGCTTTGATGGTGCTGTACGTAATGATTTGAGCAACCCGTTCTTCGCCGTATTTCTCGGTTGCATAACGAATCACATCAGAGCGACGACGGTCATCGAAGTCCATATCGATATCGGGCATCGATACACGTTCTGGATTCAGGAAGCGCTCAAAGAGAAGTCCATGTTTGATCGGATCAAGCTCGGTGATGCCGAGAGCCCACGCAATCAATGCGCCAGCAGCAGAACCACGACCCGGTCCAACCCGAATGCCGTTTTCTTTTGCATAGCGAACTAGGTCAGCAACCACCAAGAAGTAGCCCGGGAAACCCATCTGCTTGATAACTGAAAGTTCATACGCTGCTCGTTCGTGATACTCAGGTGTGATCTCGCGACCTAAGACTGCAAAACGCTTATTGAG
>JBEBBR010000005.1:0-7634 GCA_041158285.1 Actinomycetota bacterium | reverse complement strand
TGCGGCACTTCCGCTTGTGACACCAGTTCCTGCGGATGCGATGCATGCAGCGCCCATCTTCGCCATTGAAGCTGTATGCGTCGGTGAGGTGGCACCGTTCTTGATCATGTCAGTCAACGTTTGGGCAACAACTTTGCCCATGATTCCCGATGGCATACCTGTGCGAGGTGGAGACGGTGTGATGTTTGTTCCATTTGCACTTGTACGTGGGACCGAGATTGGGTGAGGTGGAGCGAATGCAATACCGATACCGAAGATATTTGAATAACCAACAGATTGATACGTATTTGGCCAATCACTTGCTGACCATTCTTCATAATTCTTCTTGGAATAGTCCGCGTCGACTTTCATAAATCCGCTAGGTGCGAACACAGTGTCTGTGATGTCCGCGCCAGATTTATCGAATACTTTGAAATCTGCTCCACGGAATGGTGGAAGCAACATTGCAAAATCAAAGTCGAGTGTTGAACGGCTGCCATCGAGTTGTTCGTAATGGATTTTTCCTGCTTCAATTTTTTCAACGTGCGCCTGAAGAATGGCTTTGACATCTCTTTCGGCGAAGAGTGATTCGGTCCAGTCTTTGCTGCTAATAGTTTGCTCACCTTGTGCGAATGTCATTCCGCCGACACCAAAGTCGCCAAGTTCGTACTCGTTTGTTAGGTAAACAAGATTTGCTTTGTCACGAACTCCAGCTTTGCGTAATTCATGTTCTACATTGAACACATATTCGAAGGCGGCGCCTTCGCATGTACATGTGCCATGACCCACTCCAACAACAAGTGTTTGCGGAATACCACTTTTCATTTTGGCGATAACGTCGTCGAGCGTCTTTGCCGCTTCAACTGCATGGGGTGCCGTACAGACCGAAACAGTGTGGCCATCTGGACCAAGGCCTGGGGTTGCAGCGAAGTTGAGTTTCGGACCAGTTGCATTGATCAAATAGTCATATGACACTCGTTCGATTGTGTCCATTTTGTCTTGAGATGTGTGTCGAACTTCGACATACGGCGTTAAAACTTGGGCGTCGCCTTCTGGGTGGATGGCATACGCGAGAGCTTGAATGAACTCAATACCTTTGCGTTTGTAAACCGGCGCAAGTGGGAAAGTGACCTGAGCTTGGCTCATCTTGCCGACTCCGACCCAAATGTTGGATGGGATCCAATTCCATTTGGAATTTGGGGAAATTACGGTGACTTGGTGACCTTTACCGAGTTTGCGGCGGAGGTGAAGGGCGGCGGTGTGCCCAGAGATGCCAGCACCAAGGATGACGACACGCGCCATGGTGAACTCCTTTGTTCGTTTAACCCTAGGACTATACCCCACGGGGTATACAAGGTAAACGGACTAAAGGCCCTTTTCAGTTCGAGTTTTGAGTTGAGCTGGTTGCTTGGAAGCTTTTGAACCCCAACCAAGCAACTGGTAGTGAAGCGATGAAACACAACATTGCATAACTCGAGGTCGCGATGATGATGCCGCTGATGGCACCTCCCAGTGCACCTGCTGCATTCATCAACAAATCCGAAACACCTTGAATCGATGGGCGATCTTCGACCTGTAGTGATTCCACAAGCAAAGTCGAGCCAGCCACCAAGGTTGCAGACCAGCCAAGTCCAAGTAAGAACAGTCCGAGTCCGAGTGACAACGCATTGTGCGCTGGACTGAATGCAGATATTGCGCCGGCAAGAAGTAGCAACACAACACCAATACGAATCACAGCGACGCGTCCAAGGCGATCTGAAAGCCAACCCATAATTGGCGAAAACGCGAACATGCCAATGATGTGAACGCTGATCACGAGTCCAATGATTCGAAGTGAGACATCAACATGTCGCATATGGACTGGTGTCATCACCATGATGCTGACCATGGAGATATGCCCAATGACAATTGCGCTGATGGCGAGCATTGTTAATGGTGACGTTTTGAGAAGTGGCAGCGACTCTTTGAGTGAACGACGTTGATGAGATTTGTCAGTGCTCAGTGATCGTGCATGAAGAAAAGGATCAGGGCGAAGAAAAACAAACAGAATGACTGCGCCGACAAGAAGTGTCGTGCCAGCTAACAGATATGGACCGGTGAGTTCGGGTAGATGGAAAGCGCGACCGATTCCACCAGAGAATTCCAAAAGGTTTGGTCCAAGTACTGCGCCAACTGTTCCTGCCCACACAATCAGTGAAAGATCTCGTGATCGATGCGTGTCATCCGAAAGGTCAATTGCAGCAAAACGAATTTGATAATTCGATGCAGTCGCAGCTCCTACAAGCAGCGTGCCAAGTAGCAGAATCGGGATGAATCGAAGTGAGCCGCCGAGGACTGCGAGGAATGCGCCAGTAGAACCGATGACGTATCCACTAATGAGGGCGAGACGACGACCACCACGTGAAGTGAGACCCGCAAGTGGAATTGCCATGAGTGCCGCACCAAGAACACTGAATGTTTGGGCTAATCCCGAGAGAGCTTCGCTGCCAGAAACATCCATGACTAAAAGAGCACCTGCTGGTCCCGCGCCAGCGACACCAACACCTGCAACTATTTGAGAAAAACTGAGAGTTGAGAGGATGCGGCGTTGAAGTTGGCGGACCATAGGATCACTTTCTCTAGATACCCCCTAGGGTACTTGAAAATCAGCAAATCCTGATAAACAAAACAGGCCGCTTGAGAATCTTCTCAAGCGGCCCATTTCATAGTGCTTAACTGAAAACAGGTTCAACTTTTGCGGCAATGATGTAGATCTTGCCAGTGTTGGTATCAACCCCACCGTTCATGTAACGGGAGAGTCCCACATCAATCATTTCGGGATTTGTTCCGATCGGAATCAATTTCTCAGATGTGATCAAGGTCAGTGTCGCGGGAGTGTCGCTGTACAGGAATCCGGGGTAATTCGAAAGGTCACCGAGTGAGCTGCCCTCTGACTGGCCAGCACCACCAGTAAGTAGATTGACGGTTCCGCTGCTGTTTTCTGCGTACCAGTAGTAAGTCACTTTTGCCTTGATTGCACCGGTCCAAGAACTTGGAGTTGGGAAGGAAGCCATCAGATATTCCACTCCTGTGTTTGCATGTTGAATGGTCCAAACAAGCCGCGGATAGGAGTTGAGGTAGAGAGACTCAAGGTCTGAAAGCGTTGAGAATGGGTATGTAGTGAAGTCAGATGCATTGAGCATTACTTCGTAACCGCCATCTTGGCCGTCCTGACCGTCCTGACCGTCTTGGCCGTCCTGACCGTCTTGGCCGTCCTGACCAGCTGGACCTGTTTCTCCTTGAGGTCCGGCAATACCTTGCGGTCCAAGGTTGCTCCAATTAATTCTTGTTTCCTTTTTAGTACATTTCTTTTTGGCACTAACGATGCGCAGAGTGCCAGTGGATTTCTTGACACATGCGCTATAGGTAGCAGCAGCGGGTGTTGCTTGGGTGGCGGTTATCGATGTGAATATCAATCCAACCGCAACCAACAACACTGGATACAAAGATTTACGCATGACTCTCCTGGGTAACGTGCCGGAATGAATAGTCCCGCGATTATTCACAGGTCTAGAGCTAATTGGTAGGCGTACAGTTAAGTGTTTTTTGGAGGCGACCAAATAAACGTTCAGGGTCGCGGTTAATACTCAAGTTAATTGGGTTTGACCATGCTTTTAGAGTTTTCCACGAAAATCTTTGGCGCGCCCGGAGGGACTCGAACCCCCAACCGACTGGGTAGAAACCAGTAGCTCTATCCATTGAGCTACGGGCGCTAGGGGGCGAATGTTCTCAGATGAGCCTGACTTGTCCACAATCCGGGGACTTCCTTGTCGTATTTCAAACTTGTCCACATCGGAAGTGATTGGTCTTTTGTTGTCGCGCACAATGCTTAATCCTTCGGCTCCAACACATTAAGGAGCAAACATGAACGAAATTCCTATCACCCTCGTTGGAACAGCAGTGCAAGATGTTCGAACATCGATCACTCGTACTGGAACTCAAGTGAGCAGTTTCCGCATGGCTTGTAACAGTCGCCGTTTCGACAAGTCCGCTAATTCGTGGGTGGATGGTGACACCACATATTTAACAGTCAACTGTTGGCGAACCTTGGCGGACAGCGTTGCTGAGAGTGTTCATCGCGGAGATCCGCTTTTGGTCACAGGTCGTCTCAAGATTCGCGAATGGAGCACGGCAGATAAGTCGGGACTCTCTGTCGAAGTCGAAGCAAGTGCGGTCGGCCATGACATGAGCCGAGGTAGCAGTGTCTTCACCAAACGTCGCCGAGATATCGGTGATGTGAATGAGTCATCTGAGGCAGGTGACCCGTGGTCCAACTCTGAAGTTGATGCATTGGCGGAATTGGCTCGAGCAGCCAAGGTCGATTTGAGTGACTTGCCCGATGACATGGTTCAGGTTGCGAGCTAGGTCTGAGCGTGGGTGCGGCCTCGTCGGGGGATGAGGCTGTCTCAAGCGCAGGTACCATGCGCCAATGGCTGAATACATTTACACACTTCGTAAAGCACGCAAAGCACATGGCGACAAGGTCATCCTTGATGATGTAACACTGTCATTCCTGCCTGGAGCAAAGATTGGCGTGGTCGGCCCTAACGGTGCTGGTAAGTCAACCCTCCTCAAGATCATGGCCGGTGTCGAACACCTATCTAATGGTGAAGCTGACCTTTCTGCTGGTTACACGGTCGGCATGTTGGCTCAGGAACCCCACCTCGATGAGACCAAGACTGTTTTGGGTAACGTCCAAGATGGTGTTGCCGAGACCATGGCTTTGCTCAACCGCTTCAATGAAATCTCAGCCGAGATGTCCAACCCAGATGCGGACTACGACAAACTGCTTGAAGAGATGGGCAAACTCCAAGAGGAGATCGACCATCGCAATGCATGGGACTTGGACGCCCAACTCGAAATGGCAATGGATGCACTTCGTTGCCCAGATCCAGATGCAGACGTAACGGTTCTCTCTGGTGGTGAGCGTCGTCGTGTTGCGTTGTGCCGTCTCTTATTGCAGCAGCCAGACCTTTTGCTGCTTGACGAACCAACCAACCACTTGGATGCAGAAAGCGTTCAATGGCTCGAGCAACACTTAGAGAAGTACCCAGGAACCATCGTTGCGATCACACACGATCGTTACTTCCTCGAAAATGTTGCTGAGTGGATCTTGGAACTCGACCGCGGTCGTTGCTATCCATACGAAGGTAACTACACAACCTACCTCGAAGCGAAAGCTGCACGTCTCAAAGTAGAGGGTCAGAAAGACGCAAAACTCAAGAAGCGTCTCGATGAAGAACTTCAGTGGGTGCGTTCTAGCGCCAAGGCTCGCCAAACGAAAAGTAAGGCACGTCTTGAACGTTACGAAGAAATGGCATCGGAAGCTGAGAAGACTCGCAAGATGGACTTCGAAGAAATTCAGATTCCACCTGGCCCACGTTTGGGTTCTGTCGTTGTCGAAGCCGATGGTCTGACTAAAGGTTTTGACGATCGAATCTTGATCGACAATTTGTCCTTCACACTTCCTCGCAACGGCATTGTCGGTGTGATCGGTCCAAACGGTGTGGGTAAAACCACATTGTTCAAGATGATTGTTACCGCAGCAGGTGCTGCAGCCGAAGGTAAGGAAGAACAGCCAATTTCAGGTTCTTTGCGTGTTGGTGAAACAGTCAAACTTTCATATGTTGACCAGAACCGCGCAGGGCTTGAACCAACAAAGACAGTGTGGGAAGTAATTTCTGACGGTCTCGACTGGATTAAAGTCGGTCAGGTCGAAATGCCATCACGCGCTTACATCGGTGCATTTGGATTTAAAGGTGCAGATCAACAAAAGCCAACTGGTGTTTTGTCCGGTGGAGAGCGCAACCGTCTCAACCTTGCTTTAACTTTGAAGCAAGGTGGAAACCTGCTCCTCCTCGACGAACCAACAAACGACCTTGATGTTGAGACTTTGAGTTCCCTCGAAAACGCACTGCTCGAATTCCCAGGTTGTGCCGTGATCACTTCTCACGACCGCTGGTTCCTCGACCGCATTGCCACACACATCTTGGCCTATGAAGGCGACAGCCAATGGTTCTGGTTTGAGGGCAACTTTGAGTCCTACGAAAAGAACAAGTTGTCACGCCTTGGCGCTGAAGCTGCTCGCCCTCACCGTGCGACCTATCGCAAGTTGACTCGCGACTAATGCCTGCGTACGAACATGTGGTGCCGCTGCGGTGGGGAGATTTCGACCCACTGCAGCACGTCAACAACGTTCGCTATTTTGAGTTCATGCAAGATGCACGAGTTGGCATGCTTGAATCAATGGGACTTGATCGCACGTACCTCTCAGTTGTTGGCCAATTTGTTGCCCACAATGAAATTGATTACCTGCTTCCCATCCCTCTCGAAGTGACTCAGATAAAGATTCGCATTTGGGTCGAAAAGGTAGGGGGAGCCTCATATGACCTGGGCTATGAGTTCATCGGGCCGGAGTCTCAAATCTATGCAAAAGCCGCCACCGTGATGGTGACTGTTGATATGAAGACTCAAACTGTGGTGCGAATTCCTGCCGAATTACGTGAACGCTTCGAGAGTTTGCGCCCATAAATACCGCTTCTTTTGCGCATCGCGTGTATGCCTCGGACAATTAAGCCATGGCATCTAGCGAAACGCTTCCACTGAATTATCAAGAAGCAGTTCATATTGCGTCTTTTCTCAGACGAATCGTCTCGTGGGACTCAACCGCTGTCGTTCGACTCCAGACCCGCAACAAGGTAGTTGGCTTTTGGGCTGAGACTCCGATGGACTGTCTTGCATTCATTGCGGTACCACTTGCCGAAGGCATTGAAGTCGATATCGATCGCAGTATTTTTGCGGCACGCTTTCGTGACATTCTCGGAGATCTTTCTCAACAAACCAGCGAAAACAAAACTAAGAAATATTCACTTTCAGACGAATACCCACCAACTCGCGGACTTATGGATCTTCCTCCAACGGGAGCGTGGATTCACGGTGAACGCATGACTTGTTCTTCGGTGTCTGATGTGGTGGATGCGGCAATCGCTGAATACCACCGACAGTCTGCTGCATTCCCAACTGCCGATCGAGTATTGCTCGACCAACTTGCAACACAAATTTGGCAGGGTCCAGGAATCGCCGCATTCCCACTTCGTGGACTCCATGCAGCAAGACAACTCGGTTTTCTATCGATTCCTAATGCACGCGCAGAATTCGCGACTTTGCAAGGCTGGAAGAAATTGCAGACTCCAGCTGGTCAGATTTTCTTTAACGCAACGCCACCGCGCGCAAAACTTCGCGTTGTCTAATTAAAGATCTGAACCTTCAGCAGCAGTGCGTTTAATTCCGAACACCGAAACCGCTGCAATCAAACACAACCCACCAGCTGTGTACCAGGCGATGGAATAGTCGCCGTTGATGGTTCTAATCCAACCCGCGAAAGTAGCTCCAGCACCTGCACCAATCATGTGCGAGGCAAACACCCAGCCATACACAATTCCGGATTTTTCCAGTCCGAAATGTTCACGGCACAACTGCACAGTGGGTGGAACAGTTGCGACCCAATCCAAACCGTAAAAGATGATGAAGAACAGCAGTGGCGGTTCGATGTGTGGACCCAAAACTGCTGGAACGAAAAGCAAAGACAAACCGCGAAGTCCGTAATACGCGAGTAA
>JBEBBR010000004.1:0-2646 GCA_041158285.1 Actinomycetota bacterium | reverse complement strand
GAAAATTTGATTCGTAGTTTTTGCATGGATTTTGGTCCAGTGAAAGCCAACGATCTGACCGTGTTGATCCACCGCGACTATAAAACCTTGGGGGTTGAACCAACTTTCACTCATGCGGTTCTTCAAGTCCACTTCAGTCCAGCGTCCCTGTTCGGGGTGAGCTGCGAAAGCTCGCGCATTACAGGTCAACCACTTCTCAACATCTGTTTCGGGATTGAAGCTACGAAAAGTTAATCCCTGCGGAATCGCGAACTCGGGAACTGCAGAGAAAAGAGATCGACGCATTTGCCACAGAGTTCTCACTCTTTCAAATCCAAATGTGTGTGCGAGAGCTGCCGCGGATGTGTTTTCGCCATGAGCCCAAAGTCGCAAAGAATCTGCACCGGATTCGGCGATCAATGCAGCAAGCAAAGATCGGCCAACACCATGTCGTCGAAAATCTGGGTGTACCGCAAGTTCTGCACTTGGCCCTTGCACAACATCGCTGAGATCGAGATGCGCATAACCAATCAATGATCCCGATTCAAATGCGAGTAAGTGACGAACAGAAATTTCATGTCCATGTCGTAATTGCAAAACTACATTTTCAGAAAACGGATGTGTTGAATCTGCATTCGTGCAGATTCGAATGAGCTGGTTAATTTGTTCAACATCGCATTCCTGCAATGTTGGCTGAACTACTACTGCGAGTTCACCCATCAGGATCAACTACGAACGTACTCGTTCATCAGCTGCAACTTCGTCGCCTCGTTGGGTGACGAATCTGTAGCCGACGTTTCGAACAGTGCCGATGAGTGCTTCGTTTTCGACTCCAAGTTTTGCGCGAAGTCGACGCACATTAACATCCACTGTTCGCGTGCCACCGAAGTAGTCGTAACCCCATACTTCTTGTAGCAATTGGGCGCGGGTAAAAACTCGTCCAGGATGTAGGGCTAGGAATTTAAGAAGTTCGAATTCTTTGAAAGTTAAGTCGAGAGTCTTTCCGCGAAGTTTTGCGGTGTACGTACCCTCATCAATACTGAGTTCGCCGGCGCGGATTTCTTCGGTGACTTCCGAAGTGCCATAGAGCGCAGCGAGTCGACCGGTAGCTAGACGTAAGCGAGCTTCTACCTCTGCAGGTCCAGCGTTTTCGAGAACCACATCATCGACACCCCATTCGGCAGTGACCGCAACAAGTCCACCCTCAGTCGTGATGAGGATGACTGGGATTTCCACCCCCGTGGTGCGTATGAGTCGGCACAAACTGCGAACAGCTGGAAGGTCACGACGACCATCGATCAGAAGTGCATCAGCTGGAGGTGCATCAAGCAAAGTCGTGATTTCGGGCGGCATCACTTTGACGTGATGGCTCAAAAGCCCAAGTGCGGGAAGAACTTCAGCGGATGGAGTGAGCGCACGAGTGAGAAGAAGTAGCGTGGCCATACATCCTCCTCACCGAGGTGTGCATCTGATCGAATGGGATCAGAAAATATTCAGACCGAGTCGCCTACATGCGAGAAATCCGCAATCGGGACTTCTCAGGCGGCAGTGCCTCGGTCAAGGTGGAATTATACGCACTTGTGAATACCGCAACCCACCCACGCGCAGGCTGGTCGATTCCCTCAGAAACGACCACTTTGATCGCGGCTGATGGCGTAGAGATCCATGCCACCGCGCGCGGTACTGGAGATATCGCCGTGGTGGTTGTGCATGGATTTTCAGGCGGCCATCGCCACGGATCGCATGCGCGCCTTCTTGGTTGGTTCGAAAAACATTTCACTGTCATTGCAATCGATCAACGCGGTCATGGCTCATCAAGTGGCGGTTGCACGCTGTCACACCTTGAAGTGTTAGATGTTGATGCTGCTGTCGCGTGGGCGCGCAGCCGAGGTGCCACACGGGTTGTCACTGTGGGTTTCTCCATGGGTTGCGCATCCGTTCTTCGTCACGCCTCACTTGTTAATCCAATAACTACTCGTTCACCAAGTGACGTGGATCTTGATGTGCGTCATGCACCGGATGCGGTTGTTGGTGTTGGGGGAGCAGCTCGTTGGTATTTCCGCGGTAGTCGACCAATGTTGCTCCTGCACTATTTGGTTTCGTTTTCATTTGGTCGATCAATTTTGAAAAACCGATACGGCGTTCGCCTCGACATGAGTACCTGGCCAGCAGAAAATGCTCCAGATCGAATGCGCATTCAGCCACTCGATCCCACAGGTGCAGTAGCGGCACTTGCGCCAACTCCATTATTGATCGTTCATGGATCTAAAGACAACTATTTCCCAGCCGACCACGCGCACACCTTGATTGCATCTGCTCAGCAGCCTTCTAACAGTCGCGCCCAGTTGTGGTTTGAACAAGGAATGGGTCATGCCGAAAGTGCAACCACCCAACCACTTGTTGATCGCATCGCGCAGTGGATCAACACTGAAGTAGCAAACGCCTAATGACTCAATACATGGTCCTCGTAGCGATCCTCGCATTCGCTACTGCTTTTGGGTTGTATCGTCGATCTGTCGACGGTAAAACAAAAGTTGTAGACACTCGCGAACGAGTGACTGTGGAAGAAATCGGGATCGAATTCGCAGAGCGTGTGACCTTGGTGCAATTCTCATCTGCATTTTGTTCTCCATGCCGAACCACCAAAGTTATTTTGGCTTCAACCGC
>JBEBBR010000003.1:0-13110 GCA_041158285.1 Actinomycetota bacterium | reverse complement strand
GCTCGATGACATAGCCTTCAATTTCGTGATGAATTCGACGAACCATCTCGAGACGTTGGGTATACGCAGCGACATCGCGAACTGTCACAAGATCTTCGATTTCGAGTGCACTCAAATTATTTGACACCTGATCGAGGCGATGGCGGTAACGTTCCAAAGTTGCGATACCTTGATTCGCGCGCGACAAAATAGCGGCGGTGTCTTCGAGTACATATCTGCGAGTGCCAACGTACAACGCAATGATGTTCATCGATTTAGAAACTGAAATAACCGGATGACCTGTTTGCTTTGCAATGCGATCGGCAGTGCGATGTCGTGTACCGGTTTCTTCGGTGGGAATATTTGGATCTGGGAGCAGCTGAACTGCTGCGCGAACAATTTTGTTGGTCTCAGGTTCGATGATGATGGCACCATCCATTTTTGAGAGCTCACGAAGTCGAGTCGCAGAGAATTCAACGTCGAGTACAAAGCCACCACCAGAGGCTTGTTCCATTGATTTGTCGTAGCCGAGCACAATCAAGCCGCCAGTACGACCACGCAAAATACGTTCTAGGCCATCGCGAAGTGCGGTTCCAGGTGCAACTTCTTGAAGTGCATTACGCAGGATTTGTTCTGGTTCTGAGGTTTCGCGTTTTTCGGCCACTTTATTTCTCAATACTCCCCGAGTTCTAGGGTGCTGATGTTAATCAACTTCTTGTATGAGTTTTGCCAAAGGTTCGTGAATATCTCGTGAAGACTGATCGATCGGGACGTCAGGCGAATTTGCTGATAACTGCGAGTGCCTCTCGCAGACTTCCGACCTCGTAAACCTTGAGCCCTTCCGGATGTGGTCCAGAGTCGGTCGGGACAATCGCATGAGTGACACCCAGACGCGCGGCTTCACTCAATCGGCGACGCAATCCTGCGATTCGACGAACCTCGCCAGCCAGACCAACTTCTCCAAGGGCAATAAATCCCGCTGGAATCGCAAAGTCTCGAGCAGCACTTGCTACTGCCAAAGCAACTGCGAGATCCACAGCTGGTTCGGTGATCCGCATGCCACCAACAGTCGCGGTGTGCACATCACGGCTTGCAAGCGGTAAGCCGGCTCGTCTCTCGAGGACCGCAAGCACCATGGCAACGCGCGCAGTATCGAGGCCAGAAGTGGCCCGTCGCGGACTTGGAACATTGGTCGTTGCGACTAATGCTTGAACTTCGGCGAGCAGTGGGCGAGTGCCTTCGACCGTCATCGTGAGGCAGGTGCCGGGCACAGGGTCGTTTCGCTGTGAAACAAACAACCCGCTCGGGTCACTGATACCTGTGATGCCGTCATCGTTGAGCTCGAAGCAGCCAACTTCGTCAGCCGCACCAAATCGGTTCTTCGCTGCGCGAACCAAACGCAGTCGAGTATGACGATCACCTTCGACCTGCAAAACCACATCCACGAGATGTTCGAGGAGTCGCGGCCCTGCAATCGTGCCGTCTTTGGTGACATGTCCCACCAAGATCGTGGCAATCCCGCGTTCCTTCGCAACTCGGATGAGCGAACCAGCAACTTCGCGAACCTGGGTAACTCCACCAGGCTGACCATCAACTTCGAGGGAGGAGAAAGTCTGCACCGAGTCGACCACAACTAAATGTGGTGCAACCTGTTCGATATGACTCAGAGCCGCACCCAGATCGGTTTCGCTCGCGAGATAAAGATTGTCGACCATCGCGCCCACGCGTTCGGCACGTAAACGAACTTGGGCCGCAGACTCTTCACCAGTCAGATACAGAGCTCTGCGCTCTCCATCTCCCGCGCGAGCAGCAACCTCGAGGAGCAAAGTTGATTTTCCAACACCTGGTTCACCAGCCAACAAAATGACAGACCCAGGAACGATTCCGCCACCCAGCACTCGATCAAGTTCTTCGATTCCTGTTGGTTCGGCAGCAGCTGCCGTGATGTCGATCTGGCCAATCGGAGTAGCGGGTGCAGTCACATGACCGCTAGCAACTGTGCGCGCAGTTACGACACCTGTCTCCTCGACGGTTCCCCAGGCCTGACATTCACCACAACGACCCACCCATTTGACGGTCTGCCAACCACACTCCGTGCAACGGTAGTTGGGTGATTTGGAAGACTTAGGTTTCGCGGTGGCCATGCGGTAAAGGTACCGTCACCCACCGACAAGGAAGTGGATATGGCAGAACTTGGCACGATCAATGAATTAATCTCAAACGTCATTCTTGATACTGAGATTGCAGCAGTCGCTACTCGAGATGCTTGGTCGATCATCCAGGCCACCAACCCGAGTGATACCCAAGCCCTGTCGATTGCGCGCGGAGAGGCTTGGCGTCAGATGCGTGCGCGCGGAGTATTCCCGCATGACATCCCAACCATTGAACTTGCAGGCGATCCCGTTGCCGCACTTTCCATTATTGAGCGAACCGCGCTTTCCCTTTCTTTACGCTTTCATCTCGAAACTCCCGAGGTTGCACAAATACTCGGAGAAAATCAAAAGTCCACTGCAGCCATTATCAAAACTGCGCGACGTGAACTTGCCAGGGCTGCCATCGCTATCACCGCATTAACAAACCCAACTCGCTGCCCAGTGATGAGTCAGTCCGCAATCAACTTAAGTCAAACCATCACTCGCGGTCAGGCTATGAATCTTGTGAGTCACTGTGCTGAGTGTTCAATCTGCGTACCAGTGCTACGAACTGTTGATCGCCAAATTGTTTCGGATTATTCGCAGGCACCAATGCAAGAGTTGGCATCAGAAATTTCGGAAGCCACCATTCAAAGTGATACTGCTGAATTAGTGACTCGAGCAAAACTCAAAGATGGTTGGGCACCACGCGATATCAATGTCAGTAGAGATCCACGAAAGATGTTGCAACGCACCATCATTTTCGGTGCAATTTCGACTCTGCTGATTGCACTGGGATTGTGGTTAGGTTTTAGCTAAGCCCATCCGCAGGGTGTGACGCAAGACCTTTCATGATGGCTCGCACTTCTGCTGGGTCACCATTCTTTGCTGCAATTCGCCGTGCTGCAGTCAAGGCAGCCATTCGAGCTTCGCAGTAAATAACCAATTGTTCATAACCTTTTTCACCCATCAATTCGATGAGTGTGTCTTTTTCGGTGATGTACACCGGCTTTGGCGCATTGTGTGCTTCGGTGTTTGACGTGCAGTACCAATGAAGGTCATGTCCGCCTTCACCCCAACCGGCGCGGGTGTATTCCTCGATGGTGACGATGTAACGCCTGGTGCCATCTTCAAGTTTGCGCCATTCAAAATCGCGGCGAATCGGAAGCTGCCAACACACGTCAGGTTTGGTTTTTGTGATTGAAGTGTTTTCACGATCTGCTAGATGGTGCAATGCACATCCGCCACCAGCTGGAAAATCGGCATCGTTCAAAAAGATGCAACCACCATTAAGGACCCGAGTTTTCTTCTGACCATCTTCGTCACGTTCGGTCCACTTACCTTTTGCGGCTTTGTGGTTTTGCCACGTTTCTGGTGTCAGCATCTCGACGTACTTCTTAACTCGCGAATGATCCTCGCGACCACTGAAATGTGCGCCAAGCGAACAGCAACCATTTTGGGCTTTACCTTCGTGGATTCCTTGGCACCCTTGGCCGTAGATGCAGTTCCAATTTGAAGTTAACCACGTCAGGTCACAGCGGAAAATATTCTCTTCGTCATCTGGATCGTCAAACTCAACCCAGGCGCGTGCAAACGTTAACTTCAATTCAGTCATGAGCGCAGCGTAAATGCTGCGGACTCTAATTACACAAACCCATCGGCATAAAGAGCTAATTGGCCATACGCTTTTGGTGTGACTTCACATCGCGTAGTGCTCTCAACCTCATCAGTCTTTCCTATGGGGTTAGAAAACGCATTTGCAATGGCACAACAAATTTCTTGCGATGGTCTAGAAATAATGGTCTCGAGTGATCCCGATACTCAATCAACGGAAGTCATCAGTCAGCTCGCGCACAAGTATTCGATGCCGGTGGCAGCTATCCACCATCCATGTCTACTGAGCACTGCGCAGGTGTGGGGCTCAGATCCTTCGAAGAAGTTGGCACAATCGGTTGAACTCGCAGCAGCTGTAGGGGCTTCCACAGTCGTAACCCATCCAACATTTGTGTGGCAGCGAGATTTCGCCAAGAACCTTCTGAGTCAGATCGAAGAACTGAATGGTTCGAACTCTGTTCAGATCGCACTCGAAAATATGTACCCACTTCGACTTGGCAGTCGGGAGATATCAAGTTTCCTTCCGTCCTGGGATGTACAACAGATGCCGACTCAACACGTGGTCCTCGACACGTCCCATGCCTCTGTTGCCCGACAAGACATTCTCGAACAGTGGCACACACTTTCGTCGCGGATTCGTCATCTCCATCTATCGGATGCCACCGGCCGCTCAGTGGACGAACACCTTCTACCTGGCAAAGGCAGCTTGCCCTTGAAGGAATTACTGGGTTTGGTGGCCGCGCATCCCACCCCCATTGATGTAGTTCTCGAAGTGAATACCAGCGCACAACGGACTCCTGAGTCCCGACTTCGCAGCCTGCAGGAGGCGGTGGAGTACGTGCGAGCCGGACTAGACCCCAACGCGTAGGCTTGCCGCACGTTTGTTTCAAAAGGAGTGACCATGCTGCGTCAGCTATTACTTTCGATGTCTCGCAATGAAGAAGTCCGCAACATCATTGTTGCTGCACCCTTCACCAGTGATGTCGTGAAACGCTTTGTTGCCGGTGAACAGATCTCTGATGCAGTCAGTTCAAGCCGAGATCTCGCAGCTGACAATTTGTTCATCACTATCGATCGCCTCGGCGAAGATGTCTATGACGAAGCAGCGGCAATCGCAACTGTTGAGGCATACGAGCATTTGCTCGCTGCACTTCATGAGTCAGGACTTGCAGGTCGCGCCGAGGTTTCAGTAAAACTTTCGGCAGTCGGGCAAGCATTAGGTGAAAACGGAAACGCCATTGCGTTGACTAATGCTCGTCGCATTTGCCAGGCAGCAGCAAACATCGGAACCACAGTGACTCTCGACATGGAAGATCACACCACCACCGACGCAACCTTGGCCACACTTCGCGAACTTCGTAAAGACTTCCCATTTGTTGGTGCAGTACTTCAGGCTTACCTCTACCGTACCGAAGCAGACTGCCGCGAACTTGCGCATGAAGGTTCTCGCGTACGCCTTTGCAAAGGTGCATACAAAGAACCAGAAACAGTCGCTTATCAATCAAAGCAAGACGTTGATCTTTCCTATGTTCGTTGTATGCGCATTTTGCTCGAAGGTAAGGGCTACCCAATGTTTGCGACTCACGACCCTCGCTTGATCAACATTGGTACATCACTTGTCGAAAAATCAGGCCGTCCAAAAGACTCATTTGAATTTCAAATGCTTTTCGGAATTCGTCCAGAAGAACAAAAGCATTTGGCCGATGAGGGTTACCGCACTCGCATCTACGTTCCATACGGTGAAGATTGGTACGGCTACTTCATGCGTCGTCTTGCAGAACGTCCTGCAAATGTTGCGTTCTTCCTCCGTTCATTAGTGTCAAAGGACTAATCATGGGTGTTACCGCAATCTTCGGTGCTGGAGTAATGGGTGAAGCCCTGCTTTCAGGTTTACTTCGTGGCGATTACTCATCAGACAATTTGATTGTCGCTGAACGACGTCCAGATCGCGCAGCTGAACTCACTGAGAAATACAAACTCAAAGTGGTTTCAAATACTGAAGCTGCACGTCTGGCAGACACTTTGGTTCTGGTAGTCAAACCACAAGATATGGGTGCATTGCTGCAAGAAATCGCGGGTGAAGTCAAAGCGGATACTTTGGTGATCTCACTTGCTGCCGGTATCACCACAACATTTTTGGAATCACTCTTACCTGCAGGTGCAGCTGTTGTTCGCGTTATGCCAAACACCCCTGCATTAGTTGATGAAGGTATGAGCGCGCTCTCGGCCGGTGCACATTGCACCGCTGAAGGTTTGGAACGTGCGAGTACGTTGCTCGCGGCTGTCGGAAAAGTAGTGACCGTTCCTGAGAAATATCAGGATGCAGTGACTGCAATTTCTGGTTCTGGTCCGGCTTACATTTTCTATGTAGTTGAGGCAATGATCGAAGCCGGTGTGGTTTTAGGTTTGCCACGCACAACCGCTCAAGAGCTTGTGGTTCAAACTGTTTTTGGTGCAGCCACCATGTTGCGCGAAACAGGAGAGCACCCAACTGTCTTGCGTGAAAACGTGACTTCACCAGCAGGAACAACTGCTGCTGCATTACGTGAATTGGATGATCACAAAGTTCGAGCCGCATTCATCACCGCGATGGAAGCTGCACGTGATCGTTCAAGCGAACTAGCCGCTGGATAATTTTGATGGCTCAAGAATTTGTTGTACTGATTGACGAAAGTCTTCAGCAGTACGACTTTGGGCCACAACATCCACTCGGGCCTATTCGAGTTTTGCTGACCTACGACGAAATTCGTAAACATGGAATTCTGAATTCACCTGCTGTCGAAACTTCTGCGATCACGCGGAGCTTTGATGAATTGCTTCTGACAAAAGTTCACACCCAGACGTATGTTGATGCCATCAAACTTGCGAGTGTGACACCGGATTTCTTCGATATCGACCACGGTATTGGTAGCACTGACGTCCCACGTTTTGATGGGATGCATGAAGCATCAGCTCAAGTGTGTGCTGCAACTTTTACCGTGACCCAAGCGGTTGCTGAGGGCAACGCAATTCACGGAGTAAACATCGCTGGTGGTCTACATCATGCAATGCCAAACAAAGCATCAGGTTTTTGTGTTTACAACGACATTGCAGTGAGTATTCAGTGGTTACTCGATCAAGGTTATGAACGCATCGCATACATCGATGTTGATGCTCATCATGGCGATGGAGTTGAGCAGGTTTTCTGGGATGACCCTCGGGTTATGACTATTTCAATTCACGAATCAGGTCACACACTTTTTCCAGGCACTGGTTTCTCACATGACGCTGGTGGTCCACATGCACTTGGTTTTGCAGTGAATATTGCACTTCCTCGACATGTTGATGATGCATCTTGGCTACGCGCATTCGATGCCGTCGTTCCTGAACTTCTTGAAGAATTCAAACCGCAAGTAATTTTTAGTCAGCATGGTTGTGATTCCCATCGCGCAGATCCATTAACAAACATGGAGCTCAGTGTTGATGGACAAGCTTTGTCTTATCGCTGGATTCACGAGTGGGCTCACACCTATGCGGGTGGAAATTGGATTGCTGTTGGTGGCGGTGGATATGCACTGTACGAAGTTGTTCCGCGCATCTGGACACATTTAGTTGCCATTGCGACACATCAAGATGAATTAGTTGCGTTCACTGACAACGAAACAATTTCATTTAAAAAGTTTCACAGCGGATGGGATCCGCACAATGAAATTGATAGAGCGATCATGGCGACGCGCAACAGTGTTTTCCCACATCACGGAATGATCGCGGATCCATTTTCGCGATTCTGAACGAACTACACGCATGTAATTCGACGGGGTGTTGTGTCCACCCAAAGTAGTACTAATCTCCGCCTTCTAACTCGTAAGAGTTCGCACCACGTTCCACAATTTTTCAGGGAGAAGCCATGAGCACCACCATCAACAACATGACCTCAGATCCAAGGTTTCTCACCGTCGCCGAAGTTGCGAAAATCATGCGTGTTTCAAAGATGACGGTCTACCGTCTCGTTCACGCAGGCGAAATGCCAGCTGTTCAGGTTGGACGCTCCTACCGCGTTCCAGAATCAGCTGTCACCGACTACCTCCGCGACTCATTTGTCGCAACCGCCTAACCCCGCGAAGATCCCCTAGACCCTCGCATTTAGGCTTCACCCAATTCAGTACCGCAAAAGACAGGAAATTCAGTGGGCTCCGTCATTAAAAAGCGCCGCAAGCGCATGGCAAAAAAGAAGCACCGCAAGAACCTTCGCAAGACACGCGCGCAACGTCGCAAGTAGATTTTCACGAAGACTTTGTTGGGCATAGATTCCTAGCAAAGAGTCTGCGTAGGTTTGGGAGGGTTGATGGATTCCACACCCTCCCAAGCCGCACGCCGGGCTGGAAACACTGGACCCGAGCCAGCTGTTCGCTCAGTGATCGACATTCTCCGGGATCGACTCTCTGGCTTAGACAAAGCAGATGCACAAGGTTTTGATAAAGAACTCAATGATCGAGTCTTTATGGCAGCCCTTAGACCACTCGCCGAAAAATGGTTTCGGATCGAAGTACGTGGCATCGAAAACATTCCATCACATGGAGCTGCACTGCTTGCAGGCAACCATTCAGGTGCCATTGCTTTAGATGCATTAATGACTCAACTCGCTGTCTTTGACCATCATCCGATGCATCGACATCTCCACATGCTTGCAGCCGAATTGGTTTTTGACACACCTGTTCTTGGTGACATGGCTCGGGCCGCCGGCCATCGACTAGCAAGCCACGAAGAGGCATCTGCGCTCCTTGCCGCTGGTCGACTTGTTGGAGTCTGGCCCGAAGGATTCAAAGGGGTCGGCAAGACGTGGGCGAAGCGCTATCAACTTCAGCAATTTGGTCGTGGTGGCTTTGTAACTCTGGCTGCGAATTCGCAGGTGCCGATCATTCCGGTGGCCATCGTGGGAGCCGAAGAGGCGTATCCCATGATCGCCAACATTCCAGCACTTGCTGAGTTGTTGCACCTTCCATATTTTCCAGTGACACCAACCTGGCCGCTTTTGGGTCCACTTGGGATGGTGCCGTTACCAAGTAAATGGATTATTGAGTTTGGCAAACCAATTCCAGTCGCAGAATTACCAGATCCCTATGACGAAAAAGCAGTGCTAGAAAAAGCTCAAGAGATTCGCCAGTTGGTTCAAAATATGGTCGATCACCTCATCGTCGAACGAGGAGCAGCATTCTGATGTCAGCTCGGATTAGTTTGATCGGAAAGCCTGGCTGCCATCTGTGCGATGAAGCCCGGACGGTCATCATGGCTGTCTGCGCCGAACGTGGTGAATCCTGGGAAGAGATTTCAATTTTGGATCACCCCGAATTGGCAGAGGAGTACTGGACAGAAATTCCGGTGGTGCTGGTTGACGGCAACAAGGTCGCTTTTTGGCGGGTTTCAAAACAGCAAATTGCGACAGCGCTTGACCAAGGCCGTACGGTTACACCCTGATGGAAAACACTTCAAAGGCCGCAGCCTTCTTCGACCTCGACAATACGATGATTCGAGGCGCTTCGCTGTTCCATCTTTCGCGCGGACTTAACAAACACCATTTCTTCACTTTCCAAGAAGCATCCAACTTTGTCTGGAAGCAACTCAAGTTTGTGGTGGCAGGCAAAGAGCACATCAAAGATATGGATTCCATCCGATCCATGGGTCTCAAAATCGCGTGTGGCAAGAGTGTTGAAGAACTTGATCGCATTGGTGATGCGGTTGTCGACGATCACCTCATGCCAAAGATCTTTATGCAAACTCTTGAGCTTGCCAAAAAACATATTGAACGTGGTGAACAGGTGTGGTTGGTAACAGCTTCGCCGCAGCGGTTGGCATCAAAGCTTGCACATCGCCTCGGTTTGACTGGTGCGCTGGGAACAATCGCAGCTGAATGCGATGGCGTATTCACTGGAGAGCTAGTGGGCGAACCATTGCATGGCGCCCAGAAAGCTGTCGCGATTACCGAGCTAGCTCAACGCGAGAATCTTGACCTCTCAAAGTGCACCGCTTACTCCGACTCGATCTATGACGTTCCGATGTTGACTCTCGTTGGAAATGCGGTCACCGTAAATGCTGATCGTCGACTGCGGGCCCTCGCACGCAAAAACAAGTGGAAGCAATATGACTTTCGCAAAATGCGCCATGCTCGTAAGTATGGGCTCGGTGCACTGATCGCCAGTTTCAGTGCAGGGTGTGCGGTTGTCTTTGGCAAAGCACGTAAGAAATAGGTGCGCTTGTGGCTATCAACTCTCGTGTTTATCGTGACAATTCTTTAACAACAGAAAAAGTCGATTTCACAAACATCCACAATCTCTCTAACGATAAGCATGCGCTGTTTTGGTTTGATTTATTGAATCCCACTCGAACTGAAATTGACCAACTTGGAGAAGCGATCGGCTTCGACAGTTTTCATCTTGATGATGCATTCGATGGTCGGCAGCGCCCCAAGCTTGATGTTCTGACCGATTACCTATTCATCAATACCTATACAGCGAACTTCGACGAAACAACACAACGACTTGCAACGAGTGAAGTTGCGATTTTCGTTACCAAGAATGGGCTCATCACGGTTCGCACAGATGCTGACGCTGAGATCCAACATATTCAACGTCGCTGGGATGAAACTGCCAAAGGCCGAAAGATCAGTATCGACTTCCTGCTCTGGGGAGCTCTAGACGTCATCGTTGATGGTTATTTTGATGCTCTGGATTATTTGGATGACGGTATCGAAAATCTTGAAGAGGTAATGCTTTCGGAGAAGACGACTTCCCGACCCGACCAGCGCACCACCTATGACCTGCGAAAGTCGTTAGTTCTTTTGCGTCGCACCACTTTGCCGATGCGCGAAATTATTGGTCCACTTATTCGCCAAGATGTCATTCCTATTTCGCAGGAAATGGCCCTTCACTATCACGATGTGTATGACCATGTGATTCGCGTTGCCGACTGGACTGAATCTTTGCGTGACCTCATTTCAACCTTGATCGAAACCAATCTGACCATCCAAAGCAATCGGATGAATCTCGTGATGAAGAAGGTCACCTCGTGGGCCGCGATCATTGCCGTACCAACCGCCATCACAGGGTTCTACGGCCAAAACATCCCGTACCCAGGGTTCGGGGACGAGTCTGGTTTTTGGGTCTCGACGGCAGCCATCGTGGTGATCTCGGGCGCCTTGTACGCAACATTCAAACGGCGAGATTGGCTCTAGCCGACGTTTGGTCTCGGGCTTAGAGCCTGAATGCCTACCGTCGGATGTCCGTAATTCGGACTAGGCGCACGCATCGTTTTGGAGTATTCCGCGGTTACGCCTACCCTCAGCCCTGCCTGGTTGATCCCTTCGGGGGCTCAACCCCCGTCACGGACCTTGGGCCGTGGGCATCGGGGCAATTGCGCCTTGTGCTTACGACTCCATTCTCTGTTTTGGGTATCCCAACATCACACGCATGAGGTGAACCGCGCATGAGCGCCACTCGCAAACGCCCAATCGGCACCGTCACATTGGTGGCAGCCGGTCCAGGTGACGCAGAACTACTTACCGTTCGCTCCGTACGAGCTTTGGGCACGGCCCAACTCATCATCGCTGATGCCGATGTCATTGGGTTGGCACATAAATTTGCTGGACCTGATGCCGAGATCGTCGCTGCGGTAGATGCCGCCGGTCTCCCACTTGAACATGCTGCTCGCGCCAAAGCTGTTGTCGACGCAGCTAAAGAAGGTCGCATTGTTGTCCGCCTACTTTCTGGCGATCCAGTTTTTGATGGTGCATTTGCGCGCGAGTCTGCAGCCCTCACCAAAGCCAAACTTGCTTTCGATTTCATCCCAGGTGTCTCAACAGTTTCAGGTATCGCTGGTTACACAGGTGTGGGATTAACTTCCAATAAGTCACATGAAGTTCGCGTTGTTGATGCAACCAATCCAGATATCGAGTGGGCACACCACGCTCATAGTCACGTCACCGTTGTAGCGCTCAATGCTGCTGATCGCGCAGTCGAAATCGCAAAAGCATTAATCAAAGCGGGTCGCGACGAAAACACTCCTGTAGTCATCACGCGCGATGGCAGCACCGTTGATCAACGTTCTGTCGTGACGACTCTTGATGAACTTCCTGCTTCGGTCAAGACTGCACGTCACGCAGGCAATGGCACTGTGATCATTGGTGAACCAGTTTCGAAGCGCGGACCACTTTCTTGGTATGAATCAAAGCCACTTTTCGGATGGCGCGTACTTCTTCCTCGTACCAAAGATTCATTGCATGGTTTGGTTGGATCACTCGAACACCTAGGTGCGACAGTGACTGAAGTTCCAACTCTTTCAGTCGAACCACCACGCACTCCACAACAGATGGAACGTGCAATTCACGGTTTGGTTTCTGGCCGCTACGAATGGATCATTTTCACCAGCCACAATGCAGTTCGTGCAGTGTGGATGAAGTGTCAGGAATATGGTCTTGATGCGCGTGCATTTGCTGGACTCAAGATTGCCACCACAGGTGAAGGCACTGCTGCGCAATTAGCTACCTACGGAATTCGCGCAGATCTTTCTTTGGCCGAACATCTCGCAACTGCAGATCTTCTTGAAGATTTCCCAGAGTTCGATGAGATTCTTGATCCCATCAATCGTATCTTTGTGCCACGTGCAGATATCGCAACCGAATCACTTGCAGCGGGCCTCGTAGAACTTGGCTGGGAAGTTGATGATGTAACCGCATATCGCACAGTTCGCGCCGCACCACCTGCTGCCGAAATTCGCGACGCCATCAAATCCGGTGGGTTTGATGCAGTGTTGTTCTCATCTTCTTCAACTGTTCGTAATCTGGTTGGTATCGCTGGCAAACCACATCCTGCAACAGTCGTGGCATGTATCGGGCCACAGACTGCAAAGACTTGCGAAGAGCATGGGCTTGCTGTGGATGTTTTGTCACCAGAACCAAATGCTGAGGCAATGCTTGCTGCAGTAGCTGAACATGGCGAAACTTTGCGAGAGACAGCTGTGGCTCAAGGCGAGACGTCTTGGCGTCCAAGTCGCCGTCGGACCACAGTTAGGCGTAAGGTCACCTAGTCGCTTTCGAAAGGATTGACCATGTCAGTGCGTACAACTGTTCATGTTATGCGCCATGGAGAGGTATATAACCCGACCAAAATTTTGTATGGACGAATCCCAGGTTTTCGACTGTCAGCATTGGGTGAACAGATGGCACAACGTGCTGCTGAACATTTTGCAGACAACGACATCACCTATGTTGTTTCATCTCCACTTGAACGTGCGCAGCAAACCGCAACTCCAGTTGCAGTTCATCACAAACTCGATCTTGCGACCG
Organism: Actinomycetota bacterium; assembly: GCA_041158285.1. Taxonomy (GTDB): domain Bacteria; phylum Actinomycetota; class Actinomycetes; order S36-B12; family UBA5976; genus JAFMIT01. The sequence continues at coordinate 69 of JBEBBR010000003.1, read as the reverse complement.
ATATCAATTTGATCGAAGCTGACAATGTTTTTGAAGGCCAACGAGTTTCGGTTGGTGATGGAGTACTGC
>JBEBBR010000002.1:0-3727 GCA_041158285.1 Actinomycetota bacterium | reverse complement strand
TTGATGCCAGGAATTAGCCATTCCATCAACAGCTGAGTATTGGCACATCGGACTCACCCACATCCGATTCTTCACCGTGAGGTTCTTGAATTGAAGTGGATCAAACAGGGAGACGCTCATGAGTGGAGCATAGAGAGCAGGCAGCCTGAAAGGGAGATGAGTTGGGAAGCGACTTCGTCGCGATGAGGGCCGCCTCGGGGACTCCGTCAGTAATCACTCCCGTGATTACTTCCTCCTCAAATCCAAAAGGCGGCATAATCGCGACTTTGTCGCGATGAGGGCCGCCTCGGGGATTTGAACCCCGGACCTACGCATTACGAGTGCGTTGCTCTACCCCTGAGCTAAGGCGGCGCGCTGAGCGCAGGCGGATTCTACTTGGGCTCAAATTCTCCACAGAACCTCTCACCACACTCCCTCTGATTTATGCTTGAGATATGGCAATCAACCTGTCCCCCGAAGAGATCACTTCAGTTTTCGGTGATCACGACCCAACCCAGCATCAAGCTGAGGCCGCAGAACGCTGGGGCTCAACTGATGCCTACAAGCAGTCTGAACAACGCACTTCGCAATACTCAAAGGACGACTGGCAGCAAGCCCAAAAAGAAGCTGAAGCGGTTGTTAACCAATTCATCGTCGCCATGAATGCTGGTTTGCCCGCATCAAGTCCAGAAGCCAAAGCAGCAGCCGAAGCTCACCGCCTCAACATTTCAACCTGGTACTACGACTGCAGCCACGAAATGCAGACAAACCTTGCAGAGATGTATCTCGCCGATCCGCGTTTTACTGCCTACTACGACTCAAGGCACGAAGGCTTAGCCCAATATGTGCATGACGCAATCTTTGCAAATGCCTTAGACATTCGAAATTAATAAAAAGATTTATCAAAACAGCAAGGCCTATCAAAGGTTGTAGATGACAGACTTCAAAGACTTTCTTGTGCCGCGTATGCACGCGCACAGTTCATCAATCTTTGGTGAGATGTCTGCCCTTGCGACCCAACTCGGTGCAATCAACCTCGGACAAGGTTTTCCTGACACAGATGGTTCTGATCGGTTGAAGCAAGCAGCGATCAACGCGATTCAGGATGGTCGCGGCAATCAATATCCGCCAGCCCACGGATTACCTCAACTACGCCAAGCAATTGCGGAACATCAAAAACGTTTCTACGGAATCGACCTCAACTGGCAGACAGATGTTGTTGTGACCACAGGTGCTTCTGAAGCATTGCAGGCGGCATTGCTCGCACTCGTTGATGTTGATGATGAAGTGTTGATGTTTGAACCCTGGTTTGATATCTATGAAGTTGGCGTCGAACTCGCGCGCGGCAAGTCAGTTGGGGTTGCCTGCGATCCAGCAACACTTCGACCTGACTTCGACAATTTGCGTAAAGCCATCACCAACAAATCAAAAATCTTGTTGATCAATTCTCCACATAACCCAACTGGAATTGTGTGGACTAAAGCTGAATTGCAGACTGCTGCAGACATCGCCATCGAACATAATCTCATCGTCATCAGCGATGAGGCTTACGAACATCTTTGGTATGACTCACATCCACATATTCCGATTTCGACTCTGCCAGGAATGTTTGAACGAACAGTGACCATCGGTTCTGCTGGCAAATCGTTTTCTTTCACGGGATGGAAAGTGGGCTGGGCTACTGGGCCAGCCAAGCTCATTGGTGCAGTCAAAGTTGTTCGACAACATTTATCGTATGTTTCGAGTGGACCATTTCAATGGGCAATTACTGAAGGTCTTGGTTTCGAAGATTCGTATTGGGAAAACTTCCGTCATGAACTTCAAGCAAAGCGCGACCTTTTCACGCAAGGACTTGCAGACATCGGTTTTGGAATTCTGCCGTCAGAAGGAACCTACTTCTTAACTACTGATGTTCGTCCCCTTGGTTTTGCATCGGCGGATGAATTCTGTAGATCAATTCCTCAGACGCATGGTGTGGTTGCAATTGCTCATTCATGGTTGAGCAGAACTCCAGGAACAGCTACTGGGTTTGTTCGTTGGGCATATTGCAAACAAGAATCGGTTCTGACACAAGCACTAGAGCGACTGCAGAACCTTCACCCATAAATTACTTATTCAACAAACGGGAAATCAGGCTGACACACTGTTCCTGTTGCGGGCACAGTGCCATTGATCCAAAAAGCATCAACAGCGTTGTCGACACATTCCGATCCACTGAGGTATGCAGTGTGACCATCACCGTTGAAGTTGAGATACACCCCAACCTTGAGTTGTTTAGCTAACGCAACTGCCCATTCATTCGGGGTGGCGGGATCGTACGTAGTTCCGATGACAACGATTGCAGGCGCGTCAGGTGCAGAGACATCACGTGGAAGTAGTTCTCCCGACGCTTTCCAATCTGCACAACCACCTTCACTCCACGCAAGCACTCGTCCGAAGAACGGAGCTTCAGCCTCGAACTTCTCTAGCAAGTCCTGTGGTGCCGCACCGGTTTTACCGTAATCAAGACATGAGATGGCAGTGAATGCGGCAGTGCTGTTGTCGAGGTAGGTTCCGTCGAAATTACGTCCATTGATCCAGTCAGCAATATCGAGAAGTCCAGTGCCATCACCTTTAAAGGCGTTAGAAAGACCTTCAATCAGCCAATCCCAACCACCATCTGGCATGTACATCGGCCCAATGATTGCAGACCAACCAAGCGACTCGGTGAGCATGCGATCACGATCATCGGTCTTCAGTGGTTTTTGATCCAATGAGTTGATGAATTTCTGAATCTTTGCGACTACAGCCTGAGGTGTGTTGCCCAAGTCGCATACGACTGCAGATTCAACACAATAGGTTGCGAAACGTTTGAGTGCTAACTCAAAAGCTTTGGCTTGTCCAAGTGAAAGTTCGGCTGACGTGAGTTGCATATCAACCGCACCATCAAGCACAAATCTTCCAACTTTGTCTGAGAACATCGCGGCATAGACAGCACCGATCTGTGTTCCGTATGACTTACCCAAGTAGTCGAGTTTGTCTTCACCTAGAGCGGCACGCAAAATATCTAGATCTTTGACTGTTTCAACAGTGGAAACATGGGAAATAACTTTCCCTGATTTTTCAAAGCACTTGGCATCCGCAGCTTTACCTTCAGCAAAAAACGCTGCCACCTCTGCCGGTGTATCTGGCGTGGGTTCGGATGCAAGATACACATCGAGTTCAGCTGCGCTCAGACATTCGATAGGTGCACTTTCGTTCACACCGCGAGGATCAAATCCAACAATGTCATACGTCTCAATGATTGCGTCAGTGAACAAGGTGTCATATGACTCGACGTAATCAACGCCACTTCCACCTGGTCCACCTGGGTTGATTACCAAAGAACCAATTCGCTTTGAACTTTGTTCTGTCTTGTGACGCATTACGGAAATTTCGATGGTGTCACCAGTTAGGTCTGCGTAGTCGAGTGGCACCACCAGTTTGGTGCATTCGAAAACATCTCGGCAGTCTTGCCAGTTGAGGGTTTGGTTGTAAAAGACATCCAGAGATCCATCGAGAGACAAAGTCGAACTCGGAGAAGTGCTGGGTGCCGTGCACGCAGCTAGTAAGACAACGGTGAGTGCAGCGAAAAATCTCTTTGTCATGCGCGTGCCAGTTCGATAGTGAGTGATTCAAGAATCATCTGAGGTTGAGCATTCGAAGCAAACATACGTCGAGCGCGTTCGATTGATTCCATTCGATTACGAGTTTTTGTTGGAGTGCTAGC
>JBEBBR010000001.1:0-7688 GCA_041158285.1 Actinomycetota bacterium | reverse complement strand
TGCGTTCGGCACTGACGTTTTCCGGCATCACGCAGGTCAAGCGATAGCCCTTGAGTCGCGCTGCCATTGCAAGTGAGATTCCAGTGTTGCCACTTGTTGGTTCAAGGATCATTGCACCTGGCGTCAGTAGGCCATCGCGTTCGGCAGCTTCGATCATCGCCAAAGCCGCGCGATCTTTTACAGATCCAGTGGGATTTCGGTCTTCGAGTTTTGCCCACAACCGCACATTCGGCGCAGGCGACAAATTCGGTAGCCCGACTAAAGGTGTATGCCCAACCGAGTCGAGCAGCGAGTTGAAACGGGTCATCGATCAGCCGCCAGCAACAGCAGGCAGCACGTCAATGCGGTCGCCATCGCTAAGTTCAGTCTCGAGCCCATCGAGGAAGCGAACGTCTTCATCGTTGATGTAGATGTTGATGTAACGGCGAAGTGCACCATCTTCGATGAGGCGCTCTTTGAGTCCTGGGTATGCCGATTCCAAATTGTCGATAACAGCACCCAACTGGGTGCCGGTGGTTTCGACACGACGTTGATTGTCGGCGTAGGGGCGCAAAATGGTTGGAAGGCTCACGGTGATACTCATAAGCCAAGGGTAATTGACGCCTCAACTATCCGCTCGCCACAAGTCGCTAGCTGCAAACTGCTTGCGAAATCACCCATCCCCCGGAAATCAGGCTTGGAAGATTAGGCCTCGATGACCACTTCTTCTTCAGTCACAACACCATCAACGATGGAATAAGAGCGAAACTCATAGGGACCAGCTTCAGAACCTGTCTCCCGCGTCGAAACCAGCACGTAATGAGCTCCTGGTTCGGATGCATAGGAAATGTCTGTGCGGGATGGGTAGGCCTCGGTATGGGTGTGAGAGTGATAAATCACTACTGGATCCTCGTCACGGGCATCCATGTCTCGGTACAACTTCAAGAGATCACCAGAGTCGAATTCATAGAAGTTAGGTGACCGAGCCGCATTGAGCATGGGGATAAATCTCTGTGGAGAATCCGAACCAATAGGTCCTGCGATCACGCCGCATGCCTCGTCTGGGTGGTCCGCCCTGGCATGCTCAACGATGGCATCAACGAGGGACTGACTGATTCTCAACACATGAGTAATTCTAAAGGGGTTCGGCTTTAGGCTTAGATAATGCACACAAGTCGAGTGATCCCACCTCGCTCCACTGACCTGCCGGAAACTCCGTTACTCGCCAAAATCCGCGACGGCGTTATTGGCGATGACACTGTGATTGAGACTCCTTTTGGCAGCCGTCGGGTGACCTATGCGGATTACACGGCATCTGGTCGCGCATTGGATTTCATCGAAGAGTTCATCACCGATCAAGTTCTCCCCCGCTATGCAAATACGCATACCGAATCAAGTGGCACTGGACTTCAAACCACTCGACTTCGTGAAGATGCGCGTGCGTTTATTAAACAAGCTGTTAACGGTGATGACTCAACTGCCGTGATTTTCTGTGGCTCTGGTAGTACTGGAGCAATCGACAAACTCATTGGAATGATGAATCTACGTTTACCAGCTGATCTCAATGAGCGCTACGAACTGTTGAATCAGATTCCTTTGAATGACCGCCCAGTTGTTTTCATCGGACCTTTCGAACATCACAGTAACGAACTTCCTTGGCGTGAAAGTATTGCTGACGTTGTAGTTATTCCTCAGGATGTTGATGGTCACATTGACATTGATGTACTTCGCGAAAAGCTAAAAGAGTTTGCAGAGCGCTCAATCAAAATCGGATCATTCAGCGCCGCAAGCAACGTCACTGGAATTGTGAGTGACACTCACCTTATATCTCAGACTTTGCATGAACATGGCGCTCTGGCTTTCTGGGATTTTGCAGCAAGTGCTCCATACATTGATGTTGAGATGAATCCGCGTGACTCCGAACATCCGTTGGCCTATAAAGATGCAATCTTCATTTCGGTTCATAAATTTATCGGTGGACCTTCCACTCCTGGTTTGCTCATCATGCGCAAAGACTTAGCCACCAACTCGGTACCTGATGTTGTCGGTGGCGGCACAGTTGCATACGTCAACGAAGATTCCCATGTTTATCTCAAAGACATTGAACATCGTGAAGAGGCCGGAACTCCGGCAATTGTTGAAGCAATTCGCGCAGGGTTAGTTTTCAAACTCAAACATTCAGTTGGTGTTGAAACTATCCGAGCCTACGAACACGATTTTGTTAAGCGTGCAATCAGTTATCTCGATGGGCATCCCAATATTTCGGTGCTTGGGAATAAAGATGCAGATCGACTTTCAATTGTGTCATTCACTATCTCTGGCATAAGTGGCAAATATCTTCACCACAATTTTGTAGTTGCATTACTTAACGATGTGTTTGGCATTCAAGCTCGTGGAGGCTGTAGCTGTGCTGGACCATACGGCCATCGACTATTGGGAATTGATATCGAGCGAAGCCATGACTTTGAACGAGAAATTGATCGTGGTTGCGAAGGAATCAAACCAGGTTGGGTTCGCATCAATTTCAATTACTTTATTAGTGAAACAGTTTTCGAATACATTCTTAAAGCAATTGAAGTCATCGCTGAATCTGGTGAAAAGTTATTGCCTCAATACATCTTCGATCCGCTCAGTGGTAGGTGGCGTCATAAGCAAGGCGCTGTCGAGCCAGCACTTCGACTCAGTGACGTCGAGTTTGGCGATTCTGGGATGACCTATCCGCACAGCAAAGTTGAAGCGGACGTATCTCAATGCGCCGCGTATCTCACTGAGGCAGCAGCAATTCTTGAGGAACTTCCTGCGCCGAACCTCGAATCCACTCCCCTATGGGAGAGTGAAACCTTCGAAGGACTTCGCTGGTTTGAGGTAGCCTCCGACACCACCATCGAAATTCGAAAGTAGTTCACGCATGTTCCCTGTACGCAAAACTGTTCTCGCGGCGACTGTCTTCGTCGTCAGCGCAACACTTGCTGCACCGAGTGTCGTAGCGATCGATGCATCAATTGAACTACCAACAAACACGATTTCAATTCTGCAAAACCGACTCAAGTCGAAGTACTTCACAGATGCCACATCACTAACTGTCATTGACGCAAGTAACGGTGAGTTAGTTTTCACAGAAAACGCTGACAAACAGCTGATGCCGGCATCGACCATGAAACTCATCACTGCTGTCGTGGCACTCAAGACATTGGGCAGTTCCTTCCGTTTTCAAACTAAGGCTGTGTGGCGGGAGTCTGATAGCACTCTCTACTTAGTAGGTGGTGGAGATCCTCAACTCAAGACATCGCATCTCAAAGAGTTGGCTAAAAAAGTACTGAAGAATCTCGGGAAGGTTTCTGCAACCATCAAGATCAAGTCAGACACTTCGTACTTCCCTGAACACTCACTGGCACCAGGTTGGGCAGCAAACCAGGTACCAGGTGAAGTTCGCCCCTTAAGTGCACTTGCCGTCAATGATCAAGAGACAAAAACTCCTGCCAAAAATGCAGTAAAACTTTTCGGCACTCTGCTCAGTCAGTTGGGATACAAGACGGTTTACAAAGGCGATGGTGTTGCTGCAGGCACTCAGGTTGCCACGGTTTCTGGATATCCAGTTTCACAAACCATCAAGAAGATGCTGGAAGACAGCAACAACAATTTTGCCGAAACTTTATTTCGTGCATCCACAAAAGAATCTGGACTTGCTGCGACTTGGGCAAATTCTCGAAACCATGCAACCACAGTTTTGCAGTCTTTGAATCTAGATACGTCAAAAATTACGTTGATTGACGGTTCAGGCCTGTCACGACAAAACCGAATGACAACTTCATTTCTCACGCGATTGCTGTGGGTTGCACGTAGCAATGGCCAGCCGGAACTAAACAAACTGCTCGACAATCACATGCTTCCAATCGGCGGAAAGAGTGGCACTCTCAGAACTCGCTACGACGATGCCAAAACTAAATGTGCACGGGGTTTGGTTGAAGCCAAGACAGGTGGGTTGCGCGATGTCACGAGTTTGGCTGGCTATGCCCGTTCCAAGAACGGTTCGATTGCTGTGTTTGCGATGATCGTCAACAAAGTGAAATCGCGAAGTGCACTTACCCCAGTGCGATCTGCAATTGACTGGACGATTTCAGGTTTAGCAGGCTGCTAACTAGCGACCGCTTGTCGCCCAGCTTCGCACGAGTTCGATTCGTTCTTGAAGTTCTTGGGCTGATGCCATTGGTGCCGGTACTCCGCCGACAGCTCGTTTGATTTCACCATTCACTGCAACAGGTGTGCTGTTGGTTTGTCGCGCATAAGCACGAACACAATCTTGAAGTTCTCGGCGTAAATCAGCGAGTTGGTCACTCAAGGTAATTTCACGTGGAGTTTGGGCAAGTCGTTTTACTTGCGCTGAACGGTGCTCGCGCAAAATTTCAGCCACTTGCTGTGGACTCAACATGCCAGGAATACCCAAGATCGCTTCTTCTTCAGGTGAACCAGGAATCAGATCCGCGTCGAGTTCGGCACCATCCATCACCGCGCGGTCAAAGGTTGCCTCAGAATCGAGTGCTTCAAAGACTGGGAGATCGTCGAAATCTGCATCAAGATGATTGCGTTCCATATTCGCGGCATTCATTAATGCTTCTGACTCAGTCCAGATGTCACCCGAAGCTTTGCGACCGAGAACATGGTCTCGTTGCTTTTCGATTTCGGCTGCGTGAGAGAGCAAAACTGGAACGCTTGGAACAAAGACGGTTGCAGTTTCGCCAGGACGTCGAGCGCGAACAAAACGGCCAACAGCCTGAGCAAAGAAAAGTGGTGTCGAGGTATTGGTCGCGTACACACCGACAGCGAGTCGCGGAATGTCGACGCCTTCACTCACCATGCGAACCGCCACCATCCAGCGATGCATTCCTTCGCTGAATTTCGCAATCTTTTGTCCCGCTTTTGGATCATCACTCAAAATCACAATCGGTTTTTGCCCACACACCGCATGCATCATGTCTGCATACGCTTTTGCATGTTCGTGATCCGATGCAATCACAAGTCCACCAGCATCTGGCATAAAACGACGAACTTCAGTGAGTCGCTTGTCTGCAGCTTGCATAACCTGCGGAATCCAACGACCTGCTGGATTCAATGCGGTTCGCCATGCACGTTGCCCAACTTCTTTGAGCATTTCTGAACCGAGTTCAGCAGTTTCTTCCTCACCAGCTCGAGTGCGCCAACGCATTCGACCTGCATATGCAAGAAACAAAACTGGTCGCACAACCCCATCACGCAAAGCATCTGAATAGTTGTAGGCATGATCAGCGACACTTCGCTTCACACCGTGATCAATTGATTCGTAGGTGACAAAAGGAATCTGGTTGATGTCACTTCGAAACGGTGTACCAGTCAAAGTCAGACGACGCGTAGCGCTTTCGAAAGCTTCACGAACTGCATCACCCCACGACATGGCATCACCTGCGTGATGAACCTCGTCCAAGATAACGAGTGTGCGATAGGCATCAACGCGAGCACGCAAGCGACCGGGATTACTCGCTACACCTGCGTAAGTAACAGCAATACCTTTGAACTCTTTTGACGATGCAGCTTTGTTGGAAGTGAAAGATGAGTCGATGGTGATGCCGACATCAGCACCAGCTTGCGCCCACTGTTTGGTCAAATGATCCGTCGGCGCAACAACAACGATCCGTTCCACAATCCTGCGATCCAAAAGTTCGCGCGCAATCTTGAGTGCAAACGTGGTTTTACCAGCACCTGGGGTCGCGACTGCCATGAAGTCCACAGGTTGATTAGCGAAGTACTGCGTAATTGCAGCACGCTGCCACGCACGCAATCCTGTGAGATCTAGCGGGCGTGGAGTTTCGGTCACTTGTCGTCGGACGGCTTTTTGCCGCCCGGCAGACCTTCATAGATCTTTTTGCAGTCTGGGCACACAGGATATTTCTGTGGATCGTGGCCAGGAACCCAAACCTTGCCGCACAAAGCGATTACTGGTGCGCCAGTGACGGCACTCTCAACAATCTTTTCTTTACGAACGAAGTGAGAAAAGCGGTCATGGTCACCATCGTCAGTGCGAAGGTCGGTTCTCTCTTCAAGGAGTGTGTCACTACCTAGTTGTGGAGATTCCAATGGAGACATGTGCGCAGTCTAAGAGTTGGACTGACCAATCAGCTGCGAAGTCGCGACATCTGACATCGTGGCGACCAAAATCGCTTCAATTGTGTGAAGTCGATTCTCTGCTTGATCAAAAACAATGGATGCTTCTGATTCGAATAGTTCATGGGTCACTTCAATGCCATCAGACATTGAGAAGTCTTGAGCCACTTGTCGACCAACCGCAGTGTTGAGGTCGTGGTAGGCCGGAAGGCAATGCATGAATTTCGCATCTGATCGACCAGTGAGTGACAAAACTTCAGAAGTAACTCGATATGGAGTGAGTGCCTTAATTCGGGACGCCCAAACTTCCTTCGGCTCACCCATCGAAACCCACACATCAGTGTGAACAAACTGCGCACCCTTGACGGCTTCTGCAACACCTTCAGTGATCGTGATGTGTGCTCCACTTTCAGCAGCGAGAGATTTCGCTTGTGCAATGACTGCTTCGTCTGGCCACAAATCTTGTGGTGCAGCGATGCGCACATCAGCACCGAGAAGTGCACCGGTGATGAGAAGTGAGTTACCCATGTTGTTGCGAGCGTCTCCAAGGTAGGCATACGAAAGTGTTGAATCATCGGTCGTGTTCGCATGTTCGCGCATAGTCAGGAAATCAGCCAGCATCTGGGTTGGATGCCATTCATCGGTTAAACCATTGAAAACTGGAACGCGTGAAAACTTGGCAAGTGCTTCGACAGATGTTTGCGCACTTCCACGAAATTCGATGCCATCAAAAAAGCGAGAGAGCACACGTGCCGTGTCTTCGATCGATTCCTTGTGTCCAATCTGTGAAGACACTGGATCGATGTACGTGACGTTTGCACCTTGATGATGTGCAGCAACTTCGAAAGCAGCTCGCGTACGTGTTGATGTTTTTTCGAAAATCAAAGCGATGTTTTGGTTTGCGAGGTACTGGGTGCGATTGCGTCCAGAGCGCTTCAGGATGGCAGCCAAGTCGAGCAATGCTGCAAATTCTGCACGAGTGAAATCGATTTCCTTGAGGAAATGACGACCGCGAAGATCAATTGCCATAAGAAGATACCTCCTGCGCTAGAGGTGAAGGCTAACCAATAGCCAGCGCTCTAACGCAGGAGGCGTGAATCTGAGCGAACTTATGCGGTCAAACGACCACGTAAATGATTTAGTTCTGCAGTCATTTCGGCAGGAAGTGCATCACCGAACTTGGTGAAATATTCAGCGGTCAGATCGCACTCATGCAACCAAGCATCGGTGTTGATGCCGAACAACTCCTGCACCTGACCTGCTGAAACATCCAAACCATCGAAGTTGAGAGCACCTGGGGCAGGAATGCGACCTAACGGAGTATCAACCGCACCGCCGTGGCCTTCGATTCGATCCACAATCCAGGCAAGCACTCGAGAGTTTTCACCAAATCCAGGCCAGAGGAATGAACCATCTTCACCTTTGCGGAACCAGTTGACCTGATAGATCTTTGGCAACTTAGAACCTGTGGTTGCACGACCAACTTCGAGCCAGTGATTCCAGTACTTGGCCATGTTGTAACCACAAAATGGAAGCATGGCGAATGGATCGCGGCGAAGTTCACCAACAGTTCC